>JBOGVK010000233.1:0-37847 GCA_050692375.1 Actinomycetota bacterium | reverse complement strand
TGGAAGAGGTGGGCGCGCGTGGCTGATCGGGCGACCGCGAAACGCACCGGCGTGCCGAAACGCCCCACGCCGAAGCTCCGCGTCGTGCGCCCCCCCGTTCGTCGACCCAGGAAGAGCGCCGCCGCGGTCGCGCGTACCAGCCTGATCCTGTTGCTCATCCCCGCTGCCCTGCTCACGACGATCGGCGTCGTGGAGGTGTTCTCGGCGAGCTCCGTGTATGCGTTCACGCACTACGACAACAGCTTCTGGTTCCTGGAACGGCAGGCGATCTACGCGTGTATCGGGGTGGGGGCGCTGCTCCTCACCGCCCGCATGCACTACACCGCGTGGCGCCGGTTCTCGGGCCCGTTCCTGTTGATGTCGGTCGTGCTTCTCTTGGTGGCGTTGCACCCCTCGGCGAGCGCTTCGGCGTATGGCGCGTCGCGATGGATCGTGCTCGGACCCCTCACCGTTCAGCCGTCGGAGTTCGCCAAGCTCGGCCTGATCGCGTTCGCGGCTGCGGTGTTGGCGCAGAAGGAACGGAAGCTCGACGAATGGCTGCATCTGGCGCTGCCGCTCGGCCCCATCGTCCTGCTGGTCGCCGGCATCGTCATGCTCCAGCGCGACCTGGGCACGACCATCGTGATGGTCGGAAGCGTGCTGATGATGCTGTTCGTGGCCGGAGCGCGGCTGCGTCATCTCGCGGTGACCGGGATCGTGGGGCTCGGCGGGCTCGCCTACCTCATCTTCGGGACCGCGTATCGCCGTGCCCGGTTCCTTTCTTTCTGGGATCCGTGGAAGGATCCGTTGAGCAACGGGTATCAGTTGATCCAGGGGTTGATCGCGCTCGGCTCCGGCGGATGGTTCGGCGTCGGACTCGGCGCCAGTCGGCAGAAGTGGGCGTATCTGCCGAACGCCCACACGGACTTCATCTTCGCCGTGCTGGGCGAGGAGCTCGGCTTGATGGGCGAGCTCGTCGTGCTCGTGTTGTTCGGACTCATGATCTACGCGGGCATCCGGATCGCGGTGCGCGCGCCCGACATGTTCGGCCGGTTGCTGGCGGCGGGGATCACGTCGTGGATCGGGTTGCAGGCGATCGTGAACCTTGGGGCGGTGACCGGGCTCCTGCCCATCACGGGCGTGCCGTTGCCGTTCGTGTCGTTCGGCGGGTCCGCGCTCATCGTGACGCTCGGGGCCATGGGGGTGCTGGCGTCGATCGCCCGGGCGGGCGCGGCCTCCAGGAAGGGGGCGGCGGGCCGGTCGCGCACCTCGACGCGGAGGGGTCCCGCGTGAGGGTGATGATCGCCGCGGGAGGCACGGGAGGACACGTGTTTCCCGCGCTGGCCCTCGCCGACACGTTGGCGCGCGATCACGGCGCGGACGTGCGGTTCATCGGATCGCCGAACGGGCAGGAGGCGACTCGAGTCCCCTCCGCGGGTTACCACTTCGACGCGGTGAACGCCGCACCGCTGTACCGAGAGGTGTCGATCCGGGCGGCGAAGGCGCCGATGATCGCGTTGCGGTCTGTCTTCGCCTGCGCTCCACTCGTGCGTGGTGCGGATGTCGCCGTGGGGATGGGAGGGTACGTGAGCGTGTCTCCGATGCTTGCGGCGCGCCGTGCCCATATCCCCATCGTGCTGCACGAGCCGAACGCCGTTCCCGGCTTGGCGAACCGACTGCTCGCTCGATCGGCGAAGGCCATCGCGATCGCCTTCGAAGATGCGCGGGGTCGGCTCGCCGGAGACGCTCGTGTGGAGATGGTCGGCTACCCCGTGAGGCAGGCCATCCTCGACGTACCGGCCGATCGCGCCACCCTCGCCGAGGAGGCTCGGACACTCTGGGATCTGGATGCGAGCCGGCGGACCGTGCTGGTCACCGGCGGGAGTCAGGGCGCGTTGCACGTGGATCAGGTCGTCGCCGACGCGCTTCCGTCTTTGACGGGTCGCCAGGACCTCCAACTCTTGATCGTCAGTGGCCCCGCGCATGAGGCGGCCGTCTCGGGCGCCGTGGGGCGTGCATCGGGCGTCCGAGCGCGGGTCGTGCCGTTCCTCGATCGGATGGAGCTCGGATACGCCGTGGCAGATCTGGTCGTCGCCCGAGCCGGAGCGACGACGCTCGCCGAGCTCGCGGTCTGCGGCCTGCCGGCCCTGCTGATCCCCTATCCGCACGCGACCGAGAAGCATCAGGACGCGAACGCGCGCGAGTGGGAGCGCATCGGGGCGGCCGAGGTCGTCTCCGATGCCGACCTCACGCCGGCCGTCTTCGCAGAACACGTGTGCCGACTCCTCGATGATCCGGCCAGGCTGGCGACGATGGGGGCGCGGGCTCACGACCGGGCGAAGCCCGATGCCGCCGAACGGTTCGCGCGGCTCGTGGCGGAGGTCGCCACCGGATGAGATCGTCGTTCACGCGCTATTCGCCACCAGCCGGGAGCATCCCGACGCTCGACGTGCCGACGTTGGAGGGCGTGACACGCCTGCACCTGATCGGGATCGGCGGCGCCGGGATGCGGAACCTCGCCAAGCTCCTCCTGGCCCGCGGCGTCGCGGTGAGCGGTTCGGATCTCAAGGATTCGAAAGGGCTCGACGAGCTTCGCGGGTTGGGCGCCGAGGTCGCGGCGGGGCACGATCCGTCGCACATCGAGGACCCGGATGCCGTCGTCGCGTCGAGCGCCATCGGCGAACGCAACGTCGAGCTCCTCGAAGCTCGCCGTCAGGGCTGCCCGGTGTGGGCGCGGGCCCAGGCGCTCGCGGCGCTCGCGGCTGGCAAGCGGTCGATCGCGGTCGCCGGAACGCATGGCAAGACGACGACCACTTCGATGGTGGCCGTCGTCCTCGAACATGCGGGGTTGGATCCGAGCTTCTTGGTGGGAGGCGACCTGAACGAGAGCGGAAGCGGTGCGCGCTCCGGCGAAGGCGACCTTTTCGTGTTCGAGGCGGACGAGAGCGACGGGTCCTTCCTGCTGACCAGCCCATCGACCGGGATCATCACGAACGTGGACGTCGACCACGTCGACTTCTATCCGGGAGGCCTCGATGAGATCGAGGCCGCGTTCGGAGCGTTCGCATCCCGGTGTGACCGGGTCGTCGCCTGCGGCGACGACCCGGGTGTCCGCGCCGTGCTCGCTCGCATCGAAGCCGGCACCATCACGTATGGGACCCTGGACCACAACGAGTGGAGGCTCGACGTCGAGAGCGTCGGGCCGGGGGGCGCCCACGGGGTGGTGTCAGGGCCCGACGGGAGCACGACTGCTGTGCACCTCCGCGTGGACGGTGCGCACAACCTGTTGAACGCCGTCGCAGCGATCGTGACAGCATCGACGGTGGGCGTGTCCCCCGAGCTGGCGGCGGAGGCGTTGGCAGGTTTCACGGGCGTCCGCCGCCGGTTCGAGCTGCGGGGGATCGCCCGGGGTGCCGAGTTCTACGACGACTACGGGCACGTGCCCGCCGAGTTGGCGGTGACGCTGGACGTCGCGCGGCGCACGGGTCCCGACCGCCTGGTGGCTGTGTTCCAACCGCATCGGTACTCGCGGACGCTGGCGCTCTGGCGCGAGCTCGGTGCCGGACTCGCCGAGGCGGACCTGATCGTGGTCACCGATGTGTACGGCGCCGACCAAGATCCGGTCCCAGGCGTCACCGGCAAGCTCGTCGTCGACGGCGTGGCCGAAGCCGCACCGGGGAAGCGGGTCGTCTATCTTCCTCACCGTCAGGACGTCCTATCGTTCCTCGACGAGGAGGTCCGCTCCGGTGATCTCGTCGTGACCATGGGGTGTGGAGACATCTGGATGCTCGGCGACGCCGCTCTCGAACGGATCCGGGAGGGCGGCCCGTGAATCCAGCGTTGACTCGAGCCCAGGGGATCTTGGATGTCGCCTTCGGAGGTCGGGTGCGGACGTCGTTCCCGCTCGCCCCCCTGACGTCGTTCCGGCTGGGAGGGCCTGCGGCGCTCTACGTGGAGCCGAACACGATGTCGGAGCTGTCGGCGGCTGGCGAGGCGATCGTCGAAACACGTATCCCCTTCGTCGTGATCGGCAAGGGATCCAACATCCTGGTGTCCGACGCCGGCTTCCCGGGACTCGTCCTCCGATTGGGTCGCGGCTTCCGATGGGTGGCACGCGACGGCGAACGGCTCACGGCCGGCGCCGCGATCCCTCTTCCCGCTCTCTCCGGAGTCGCCCTGCATCATGGTTTGACCGGTCTCGAATTCGGTGTCGCGATCCCGGCCACCCTCGGCGGGGCGATCCGCATGAATGCCGGTGCGCACGACCACGAGATGTGCGAGGTGCTGGAGCGGATCCAGACCTACCGGCTGCGCGAGGGTCGTGCCGAGACGCTCGTGGTCGCCGACGCCGGATTCGGATACCGGCGGTCGGGGCTCGCGGAGGACGCGGTCGTCACCGGCGGGCTCGTCCGCCTGGGACCTGGCGACGCCTTGGAGATCCGGGCGACGATGGATGAGGTTCGTGGATGGCGCAAGCGAACCCAGCCTCTGGCCGAGCCGAACTGCGGAAGCGTCTTCACGAATCCCGAGGGCGATCATGCGGCCCGGCTGATCGAGGCGGCTGGAGGCAAGGGTCGCCGGGTCGGCGGAGCCGTCGTATCCCAGAAGCACGCGAATTTCATCGTGGTCGAAGCTGGTGCGAAAGCTGCCGATGTCGTTGCGCTGATCAGAGAGGTGCAAGCGCTGATCGAACGCTCGGCAGGCGTGACGCTTCAGCCCGAGGTCAAGCTGATCGGAGCCTTCGATGACGCCCGACGCTGAACGGACGGCCCGGGTCGACGCGAGCCTGGGCGTGGAGCTCCCGCTCCCAGGCGTGGAGCTCCCGACCGCGGATATCGATCTGACGGCGGAGGTTCGGGCGCAAGCCCGGATCAAGGTCGAGACCGAGCGGCCCGGATCGGATCGTCCGGCGCATCGTCCTTGGCGGATCCCGGCGATCGCATTCATGGTCGTCATCGTTCTCGTAGCAGGAGGGGTCACGCTCACCCGAACATCGCTCTTCGGCGCCCGAACGATCGATGTCCATGGTGCGGTCCATCTATCGCGATCCGACATCCTGCGCATCGCCGGCATCGAGTCTGGGACGAACGTCTTCACGTTCGACGCCGCGGCTGCGGAGCGCCGGCTCGAACGGGACCCGTGGATCGCGAACGCGACCATCACCAAAGACCTCCCGTCGACGGTGTCCGTCGACATCCGCGAACGCGTCGCCGTCGCGGTCGTCGAGTCGGGCGGCATCTTGCGCTTGGTTGCCGACGATGGAGTGCTCCTCGAAGCGGCTCTGCCTCGCCTGGCCACCGGTCTTCCACACATCGCGTCGGCCCAGGAGGGCGCTCCCGAGCCAACCGCCGAGGCGGTGCGCGCAGCGGCCCTTGCGGTCGCGGCGATGGCGCCGTCGCTCCGACGTCAGGTCGACGTCGTGTCGATCCTGGCGGACGGGCAGCTTCGCGTGGATCTGAACTCGGGTGCCCAGGTCGCCTACGGCCCGGCGGTCGATCTGGTGGAGAAAGCCCAGGCATTGCGAGCGTTGCTGGCGTATGCCGCCCAACAGGGGATGGCGTTGAGTTCGGCCGACGTCCGCGCCCCCTCGGCCCCCACGGTGCAACTCGTCGCGGGGGGTACGTCGACCATCCCGTGAGGCGGTCCGCCGACTGTCATCGGATCAGGCAACGAGCCTCAGCAAGATGCTTGACGGACCTGCGGTTTCTTAGTAGCGTTTGCCTCTCTACGTGAGGTAGATATAACAATAACGCTCAGCTTTACGGTTACGGTTCACGGTCGAAGGAAGAAGGGTGTTTCCCCAGGTAGCGAGTGGGTCGATGACCCGGCCTTTCGGAGGAAAGCGATGATGGATGCTCCACAGAACTACCTCGCTGTGATCAAGGTTGTCGGGATCGGCGGGGGCGGCGTGAACGCGGTGAACCGGATGATCGAGGCAGGCCTCCGGGGCGTCGAGTTCATCGCCGTCAACACCGACGCGCAAACGCTCTTGATGTCCGACGCCGAAGTCAAGCTCGACATCGGTCGCGAGACGACCCGCGGTCTCGGGGCCGGCTCTGATCCGGAGGTTGGCCGGACCGCGGCGCACGAGCACGCGGATGAGATCGAAGAGATCCTCAAGGGCGCGGACATGGTCTTCATCACCGCGGGCGAAGGCGGCGGGACCGGGACCGGTGGAGCTCCAGTCATTGCGGAGATCACGAAGGGCCTCGGCGCTCTGACGATCGGTGTGGTGACGCGACCGTTCGGGTTCGAGGGCCGGAAGCGGGCGACCCAAGCGGACATCGGGATCACGGAGCTCAAGAAGGCCGTCGACACCCTCATCGTCGTTCCGAACGATCGTCTGTTGCAGGTGTCCGACCCCAATACGCCGATGGTCGAGGCCTTCCGGATGGCGGACCAGGTGTTGTTCCAGGGGGTGGATGGCATCACGTCGTTGATCACCACTCCGGGACTCATCAACCTCGACTTCGCGGACGTGAAGTCCGTCATGACGGGCGCCGGTTCGGCACTCATGGGTATCGGCCATGGCACCGGCGAGAGTCGGGCGGTCGACGCGGCGAAGGCCGCCATCTCGTCACCGTTGCTCGAGTCTTCGATCGATGGCGCGAAAGGTGTGTTGCTCTCGATCGCGGGGCCGACCGACCTTTCGCTGCATGAGGTCAACGCGGCCGCCGACCACATCACCCGGGTGGCGCACCCGGACGCGAACATCATCTTCGGTGCGGTCGTCGACGACGCGCTCGGTGAGGAGGTCCGCGTGACCGTCGTCGCGGCCGGTTTCGACAAGCTCACGTCATCGGTCGAAACCAGTCGTTTCGAGAGCAGGCTCTCGCGGCTTCTGGAGGAGCCGGTCCGCGGCCGCAACCACGAGGACGATGCTCTGCCGTCCATCCTCGCGGAAGACGTCGACGACATCGACGTCTTCACGAGCGGCGGTGAATCCGAACCAGCGTCCGTATCGTTCGACGCCGAGGAGGACCTGGACATCCCGGATTTCTTGAAGAACTGACGGACCCGCTCCGTCCCGCGCGGCCCCGCGCCGAAGGGGGCGGGGAGGTTCCGAGCGAGGAGGCGCCCTTCCCCCGCCTCTTGGCCGAGAGACCTCCCCGCCCCCTGTTCCATTTCTGGCACGCTCCTGGCATGGCCGTGTCTCGCGACGAGCTGCTGAGGAGCCTCGACGGGGTGCGCGCCGGGATCGACCAGGCGTGTGCCCGGGTGGGCCGGGATCCGTCTGAGGTGGCACTCGTCGCAGCGAGCAAGACGGTGCCCGCCGAACTGATCCGGTGGGCACGAGACGCCGGGGTGACCGACTTCGGCGAGAACTACGTGAAGGAACTGCGCGAGAAACGTTCGGCGGCACCCGACGCGCGCTGGCACTTCATCGGCACGCTCCAGACGAACACGGCGCACCACGTGGCGGCCCTCGCCGATGTCGTGCAGACGATCGCAGGCGGACACGCGACGGAGCGCTTGGCTCGCCGCGCCACCGAGGCAGGACGCCGGATCGATGTGTTGATCGAGGTCGATCTCACGAACGAACGGACCGGTGTCCCTCCGGAGGCGGCGTCGGATCTCGCCGATCAGGTGGCGACGATCGAGGGGCTCCGGTTGATCGGCCTGATGACGCTTCCGCCCCTGCCCGAACGGCCCGAGGACGCCAGACCGCTCTTCGTAGGCCTGCGTCAGCTGCGCGATCACATCCGCCGGCGGCATGCGGAGGTGCTGGAATTGTCCATGGGGATGTCGTTGGATTACCAGGTCGCAGTGGAAGAAGGCGCTACGATGGTTCGCGTCGGAACGGCGCTGTTCGGTCCCCGAGCGCCGTTGACGTAGGGAGGAAGTGATGGCCGGCGTGTGGAAGAAGACCCTGAACTACTTAGGCCTGGTCGAGGACGACGATGAGTTCGTGGACGACATGCCCGAGGTCGAGCCGGCACCGGTCCGGCGCATGAAGCCGCAGGCGGTGCGCGGAGTGTCCTCCGAGACGGAGGGGGTCGTTCGCACGATCGCCTCTCCGCGTGTCGCAACCGCCTCGTCGGCCATCTACAAGTCGGAGCCGAAGCGGTTCAACGAAGCTCGCGAGGTGGCCGACCGGTTCAAGGAAGGCACCGCGGTCATCATGAATCTCCAGAGCACCGATGACACGATCGCTCGCCGGCTCGTCGATTTCGCCTCCGGACTCGTTTATGGATTGGATGGCAAGATCGAGCTGGTCGCGAACCGCGTCTACCTCTTGACGCCGGACAACGTGGAGGTCTCGGCTGAGGAGCGGGAGCGCATCGCGGGTGGAGCCTTCTACAACCAGTTCTGAACTCGCCGCCGTGATCGGCAACCCGCGGAGCTCGAACGCGGGACCCCTGTTAGCCTTCCCAGCCGATGATCTGCACGGTGAACCCTGTCATCCGGTTGCTTTGTCTCGCCCTGACGGTCTACTGGCTCGTCCTGTTGGCCCGCGTGATCGTCAGCTGGATCGAACTGGCGGGCGTCCGCCCGCCGGTCACGGGACCGCTACGAACGCTCTTCGAGTTGTTGTTCGACGTGACGGAGCCGGTGTTGCGGCCGATCCGACGGATCGTGCCGCCGGCGGGCCCGCTCGACCTGTCGGTGATCGTGGCGTTCGTGATCATCTTCGTGCTGCAGAACGCGCTCTGTTGAGCACGGGAGCGAGGGAGGTCCGATGAAGAAGCCAAAGAAAGACCAGACCCCAGAGGATGCACAGGACTTCGCCGGGATGCCGGCTCCCACGACGATCACATCCGCCGACATCCAGCAGAAGGAGTTCGCCGTGTCGCGGTTCGGCGGCTACCGCATGCGCGACGTGGATGAGTTCCTCGACCGGGTGACTGAATCGATGACGAAGCTCGCGGACGAGAATCAGCGGCTGCGGTCGGCCACGGGCCTCCCGGCCGCCGTGGTCTCACCCGCGATCGGAGCGCCGGACCTGGTCGACACGTCCCGCCAGGCCGACGAGATCATCGCCCGAGCGCGTGCAGAAGCCGCGAAGATCGTGCAGGACGCGCGCGAAGCCGCCGTGACGGCCGCCGGTTCCCCGGCAGACCCCGGAACCGATGCCGGCCGAGCAGCCGTTGCCGCGTTCCTCTCGCAGGAACGGGACTTCCTCCAGAACCTGGCCACGCTCGTCCAGGGACACGCCGAATCCTTGAAGGGGATGGCCAAGGCGAGCCGAGCCTCAAGAGCGAATGCCGCTCCCGTCGCGGCCCCTGCTCCCGCGCCGGAGCCTGAGTCATCGAAGGCAGCCCCGGACGTGGCATCGGTCGGGCCCGCGACGCAGCCGATGCAGGTGGTTCGGCCCTCCTCGCCCCCGGCACCATCCACGCCGACTCCGGAAGCTGAGGCTCCGACGTCGATCCGCGTGGAAGAGCCGGCGACTGCCTCGGTCGGCGTCGGAGACGCAGAGGACGACACCGGGAAGGGTGACGGGGGAGACCGAACCCTCAGAGAGCTGTTCTGGGGCGAGGAATGAGCAAGCGCGACCGCCCAACGCCGGTCGCCCCGGTCGACCTTGCGGCGTTCGCGCTCGTCCTGATGGCGGCCCTCACGCTCGGCCTGGGGCTCCTATCACCGGATGGGTCGAGGCTGGCGCTCGTCGCGCTCGTTGCGAGCATCGGGGGACTGTTGTTCTTGGGGCTCGGCGTGATCAGGCGATCGGGGACTCCACCTTCCGTAGGCTGAACGTGACGGGCTCGCCACCGATCTCCGCCGTCTGACGGAACGCGTCGCCATCGAGCGGGTGATCAAGGAGCTCGGCTGCCAGCGTTTCTCCGATGATGAGCTCGCGGTGCGCGGTGAGCGCGGCTGCAACGGCGCCGTCCACGGTTTCCGTGCCCAGCAAGATCCGATCGCTCACATCGAATCCCGCCGCTTTCCGTGCATCCTGCACGACGCGCACCACCTCCCTCGCCGTTCCTTCGCTGAGGAGGTCATCGGTGAGCTCCACGTCGAGCGCGACCGTGATGCCTCCGTTCGACGCCACGCCCCAACCCTCGGGAACCTCTTGCGTCAGGTGGACGTTGTCGGGGGAGAGCTCCTGCGTGATCCTTCCATCGTCGAGAGCAACGTTCACGGTCTCGCCCCGCGCGAGGGCGCCGGCGATGGTGCCATCGTCCGTCGCGAGGATCCGGGCCACATCGGTCACCCGCGGACCCAACCGGGGTCCGAGCACCTTGAAGTCGGGCTTGGCACGCCAGCGTCCGAACGAGGCCTGGGACTCGGCGAACACGACCTGTTTGACGTTGAGCTCTTCGGCGACGAGCGGCATCACCGTGGCGAGCGCCTCGTGGTCGCCCGTGTAGTGGACGACGGCCTCACCGAGCGGCTGTCGCGTCCGCGTCCTCGTCTCGACGCGCACGCGTCGCCCCAGCTCCACGATCGCGCGCGCGGCGTCCATCGCCTCATCGAGCGCCGTGTCGATCGCGTCGTCATCCGGGACCGGGTAGTCCGAGAGGTGGACCGAGACCGGCGCGCCGCCACGGTCCGCGGCGAGGTTCCGCCAGAGCTCTTCGGCGACGAATGGTGTGAACGGGGCGAGCAGCCGCGCGACGGTCACGAGGCACGTGTGGAGCGTCTCGAACGCCGCGGTCGAATCCGGCGCACGCTCGCCGTCCGGATCCCAGAAGCGTCGCCGAGATCGCCGCACATACCAATTCGAGAGATCGTCGACGAACGACTCGATGCGCCGACCGGCGGCGGTGGCGTCGTAGGCCTCCAGCCCTGCACGCGCTTCACGAACGGTGCGCGCAAGCTGCGAAAGGATCCATCGATCGAGCGAGCTTCGTGCGGCGTGTTCTGACGCTGTGGTCGCGGTATTCGCGTACGTCACGAAGAACGCGTAGACGTTCCAGAGCTTCAGCAGGAACTGGCGGACGATCTCGTCCAGGACTTCGTGACCGATCCGCCGCGATGCCCACGGCGAGCCGCTCGTGATCATGAACCACCGCAGCGCATCGGCGCCCTGACGATCCAGCACGTCCCAGGGGTCGAGCGCGTTGCCCAGGGACTTCGACATCTTCTTGCCATCGGCGGCGACGAGCAGCCCGAGACACACGACGTTGCGGTACGCGATCTCATCGAAATGCAGCACTCCCTCGGCCATCAACGTGTAGAACCAGCCGCGCGTCTGGTCGATCGCTTCGGTGATGAAGTCGGCGGGGAACCGTTCGGCGAACATCTCCTCCCCCCGACCGAGCTCCGGCTGATAACTCCACTGCGCGAACGGCATCGCGCCGGAGTCGTACCACGTGTCGATCACCTCGAGGACCCTCGTCGCGGTCTCGCCGCACTCCGGGCACGAGAACGTCACCTCGTCGATCGCCGGGCGATGGGGATCGACGTCGCTCACGTCGCGCCCGGCGAGCTCTCCCAGCTCCTTCAACGATCCGATCGCCGTCTGGTGGCCGGTCGCGCACCGCCAGATCGGCAGGGGTGTTCCCCAGTAGCGCTCGCGTGAGAGCGCCCAGTCCACGTTGTTCTCGAGCCAGTTGCCGTAGCGCCCGTGCTTGATGTGGTCGGGGACCCAGTTGACCGAATCGTTGATCTCGAGCAGGCGCTCCTTCACGGCCGTCGTTCGGACGTACCAGGCCGGGCGCGCGAAGTAGAGGAGCGGGGTGCCGCACCGCCAGCAGAATGGGTAGGCGTGCTCAACGGTCTCGGCGCGAAGGAGCACCCCGCGGGCATCCAGGTCCTCGATGATCTTCGGATCGGCGTCCTTCACGAAGAGCCCGCGCACGAAAGCGGGGGCGAGGTCGTTGAACCGGCCGGTGTCATCGACCGGCTTGAAGATCGGCCAACCCTGTGCGCGTCCGGCCTTCAGGTCCTCCGCACCGAAGGCCGGCGCCATGTGCACGATCCCGGTGCCGTCGTCCATCGAAACGAAGTCGCCCGCGACGACCGTGTGCGCGCCCTCGACGTTCGGGTAGAGCGGTCGATAGCGCGCGCCGACGAGAGCCTCTCCCTGGATGCGATCCACTTCGGTGACGTCACCGAGCACGTTCTCGACGAGGGGCTGGGCGAGAACCAGGAGCGCGCCGTCCTGTTCCACGACCGAGTACGTGGCGGAGGCATCCACGGCGACCCCCGTGTTCGACGGTAAGGTCCACGGCGTCGTCGTCCACACGAGGAGGGAGGCGCGAAGGTCCGGTCGGAGGGAGACCCCGTCGATGAGCTCGAGCTTCACGAACACGCTCGGGTCCTGGACGGTCTCGTATCCCATCGCGACCTCGGCGTCGGAGAGCGCCGTGCCGCAGCGGGGACAGTACGTCGTGACGCGGTCCGCCTCGACCAGCAGCCCGCGACCGTGCAGCCGCTTCAGCGACCACCAGACGGACTCGATGTACTCCGTGTTCATGGTCCAGTAGGCGTCGGACATGTCGATCCAGAACCCGATCCGTTCGGTGAGTCGCTCGAACTCGTCGACGTAACGTCCGACCGATTCGCGGCACAGCTGGTTGAACTCGGCGATGCCGAACGCCTCGATGTCCCGCTTCCCGGTGGTTCCGATCTCCTTCTCGACCTCGATCTCGACGGGAAGACCATGGCAATCCCATCCACCTTTCCGAGGCACGAGATGACCGGTCATGGTCTTGAACCGCGGGTATACGTCCTTGAACGTTCGCGGCTCCACGTGGTGGATGCCCGGTTTGCCGTTCGCGGTCGGTGGCCCTTCGTAGAAGACCCAGAGCGGCGCATCCTTGCGGAGCTCCAAGCTCTTGCGGAACACGTCGGTGTCGTGCCAGAACTCGAGGATCCTCTGCTCGAGCTTCGGGAAGGTGACCTTCGCGTCGACCGGTTCGAACCTCTCCGTCATCCTGGCCTCCGCTCATGCGGTCGCGCCCACAACGCGAAACGCCTCGTCCCTTGCAGGGACGAGGCGTGGGCCCCGCGGTACCACCCCGCTTGTCGGGCGCCTCGTGGCGCGCGACCGCTCACGGCCGCTATCACGGCCTTCCGCTATCACGGGCGGGGCCCGGCTGCGTCTACTGCGGGGCGCATCGACGCCCCGGTTCGGGCAGCGGCTCGGGGAGGATCTTCGCGGAGGGCCTGTCACCGGGCTCCCACCGCCCCCGGCTCGCTTCGGCCAGACGATCTCCGTTACTCGTTCCCGTCGTCGCCTCTGTAGGCCATGCTACACCTGGCCATGGCGAGCATCACGGTGCGTGTGACCTCCCGATCCGGTCGAACGGCCGTCGACAACGGCCCGGACGGCGTCGTGGTGCGTGTACGCGCGGCCCCCGAAGGGGGGCCGCGCGACCGACGAGGCGGCGCGGGCGCTCGCCGAAGCGTTTGGCGTGCCCCGTACTCGCGTACGTCTGCGGAGCGGCGCCCGTTCGCGGAAGAAGGTCTTCGAGGTGGAAGGGCTTTCTCCCCAGGATCTCGAGCAGCGCCTGAGCGATCGTTGAGCCTACGCGCCTCCGCGGTCGCGCGAGACCCCTGTGCTACCCTCCACGACCATGGCGGAGACCAAGCTTACGAAGAAAGAGCTCGGTGACCTGCGCGTTCGCCTAGAAGAAGAGCGGACGCAGCTAGACACCCAACTCACCACGATCGTCGAGGACTCGTTCGCCATCGCTCAGTCCGAGCTGGCCAGTGATGTGGGCCTGGATGATGAGTCCACCGACGCCGGGACGGCCACCTCGGAACGTGAGAAGGACCTCTCGATCGAGAACAACGTTCGCGACCTGCTGCAGAAGATCGACCGAGCGCTGAAGAGGATGGATGACGGCACCTACGGCGTCTGCGACATCTGTGGGAAGAACATCGAGAAGGCGCGGGTGAAAGCCCTTCCCTACGTGGACCTCTGCATCAAGGACGCTCAGGCCCAATCTCGGCGGTAGGATCCCCGTGACCCGGTCCGGGCGTTCCGCCGCGATGCTCTTCGCCTCCGCCGCCGTGGTCTGGAGCCTCGACCGGTTGACCAAGGTCTGGGTCGAGCACTCGCTGGTGGGCCGCCCACCGATCACGCTGATCCCTCGGGTGCTCGACCTTCGGTTCACCACGAACTCAGGGGGTGCCTTCAGCCTCGGACAGAGCGCGCCATGGCTCTTCATCGCCGCTTCGATCGGGGTCTCGCTGGCCATCATCGCCACGTCGTTCCGTCACTCGAACGTCGGCACGTCGGTGGCTCTCGGGCTGATCCTCGGCGGAGCGTTGGGCAACCTCACGGATCGGGTCGTTCGTGGGCCGCATCTGACGGGACACGTCATCGACTTCATCGACCTCCATCTGTGGCCGATCTTCAATCTGGCCGATAGCGCGATCGTGGTGGGCGCGCTCGTCCTCCTGATCTCGTCCGTGGTGTTCGATCGGGGCCGTGCCCCCTCCTCCGATGCCGGCTGAGCGGTTCGACGCTCTGCCCGGTCGCTTGGACGTCGTTCTCGCGCGGCTGACGGGACTCGGACGCGCGGACGTGCAGCGCGCGATCGAAGCAGGCCGGGTCACCGTCGATGGCGTCGGCCGCCGGAAGTCGTTCGGCCTCGCGGGCGGCGAGCGGTTGCAGATCGACATCGTCGTTGCGGTGCCTCTCCAGCCGGAAGGACCACCGATCCCGGTCCGGTTCGAAGACGCCCACCTCCTCGTCGTCGCCAAGCCCGCGGGAGTGATCACGCATCCGACGGAGCGACGCCGGACGGGCACGCTGGTGAACCGGCTGCTCGGGATGGGCGTGCCGCTCTCGTCGGTCGGAGGACCGCTCCGGCCCGGGATCGTCCACCGGCTGGACGCGGGAACGTCTGGGTTGATGCTCGTCGCGAAGACCGACGGAACACACGAGGCGTTGGTGGGCATGTTCCGTCGTCACGACGTCGAACGACGGTATCTGACGCTCGTTCGGGGGCGCGTGGAGCACACCGCGTTCGCGGTCGAGGCCGCGCTCGGTCGTCACGCCGCGCGCGTCGTCCTGGATGCGATGACCGGGCGACCGGCCGAGACGCGGTTCGAAGTCCGGGAGCTCCTCGATCGCGCCACGCTGCTGGAGGCTGCCCCCCAGACCGGTCGCACACATCAGATCCGCGTCCACCTGCGGTCGATCGGACACCCGATACTGGGCGATCGCGTCTACGGAGGATCGGGCGACGACGCGCGCCGCCTCGGCCTCACCCGGCCGTTCCTGCACTCATGGAAGATCGCATTCACGCACCCGGTGACGGGCGAACGGATCGAGCGCGAAGAGCCCCTCCCCGAGGACCTCCGCGAGGCTCTCGCTCGCGCTCGGTCCGGCGGGAATGACGCTGGGCACCCCCGCGACCAGCGACCTTGACGGTCCCCGAGGCCGGGCGTACGGTGAGGCTCCGCCGGAATCACATGGGTGTAGTTATCCCCAGGTGTGGATAAGAGGGGGCCTCGCGGGAACGATGACGGACCAAGGCTTCGTCCACCTCCACGTCCATTCCGAATACTCGCTGCTCGACGGCGCCGCCCGCATCGAAGCGCCCAAGTTTCACCCCGACGCGCCGACGATCTTCACCGAGGCCGCCCGGCACGGGATGTCCGCCGTCGCGGTCACGGACCACGGCGCCATGTTCGGGGCGCTCCGGTTCTTCGAGGCCGGACGCGAGTCGGGGATCAAGCCGATCATCGGCGTCGAGGCCTACGTGGCGCCGGACACACGGTTCGAACGCAACCCGGGCGAGAACGAGGAGAAGTATCACCATCTGACGTTGCTCGCCGAGAACGAAGCCGGCTACCGGAACCTGCTGAAGCTCGTATCTGCTGCCTACCTCGAGGGCTTCTACCACCGGCCGAGGATGGACAAGGATCTGCTCGCCGAGCATGCCGAGGGCATCATCTGTCTCTCCGGCTGCCTTTCGAGCGAGCTCGCCACGCTATTGCTCGCGGGCCAAGATCGGCGAGCCGAGGAAGCCGCGGGTCGATACCGCGAGATCTTCGGTCCGGATCGCTTCTTCATGGAGCTCCAGGACCACGGGATCCCCGACCAGCGCAAGGTGATCCCGAAGCAGATCGCGCTCGCCCGTTCGCTGGGCATCCCGCTCGTGGCCACGAACGACCTCCACTACACGGTCAAAGAGGACGCGAAGCCCCACGACGTGCTCCTGTGTATCCAGCAACAGAAGCTGCAGAGCGACCCGAAGCGTCTGAAGTTCGACTCCGAGGAGTTCTACCTGAAGAGCGCGGAGGAGATGCGCCGTGTCTTCCACGAGGTGCCCGAGGCCTGCGACAACACGCTGCGGATCGCGGAGCGCGTCGAGCTGGACCTGGTGTACGGCGACCGCGCGCCGGCCGATCAACGGTTCCACCTGCCGAGGTTCGAGACGCCGGAGGGCAAGGATCTCGCGGGATACCTACGCGAGCTCGTCTTCCAAGGGGTTCCAGCCCGGTACGAGGTCCTCTCGGACGACATCCGGCGGCGGATCGACGACGAGCTGGATGTGATCACGCAGATGGGGTTCGCGGGCTACTTCTTGATCGTCTGGGACCTGATCCGGTTCGCGCGCGAGAGCGGTATCCGCGTCGGTCCGGGGCGAGGGTCGGCCGCTGGCTCGGTCGTCTCGTACTGCCTGCGCATCACCGACCTGGATCCACTGCGTTATGGACTGATCTTCGAACGGTTCCTGAACCCCGCCCGTCGGCAGATGCCCGACATCGACATGGACTTCGACGAGCGCCGTCGGGACGAAGTGATCCGGTACGCGACGGAACGCTACGGCTCCGATCACGTCGCACAGATCATCACGTTCCAGACCATCAAGGGGAAGCAAGGGATCCGCGACGCTGCACGTGTGCTCGGATTCCCGGCCGTCGTGGGCGATCGCCTCTGCAAGATGTATCCGCAGGCCGTGATGGGGCGAGACTTCCCGATCGAGGACGCCCTGAAGGAATCGCTCGAGCTCCGGGAGGCCTACGAGAAGGAGCCGGAGGCGAAGGAGATCGTTGACACGGCTCGCGCGCTCGAGGGTCTCCGTCGCGAGGATTCGGTGCACGCCGCCGGTGTTGTCATCGGCGATGCGCCCCTCGTGAACTATCTGCCGCTCAAGCTGTCGAAGGATTCGCGCGATGACTCGAAACGCGTCGTGACGCAGTTCGACATGGTCGGCGTCGAGGCGCTTGGTCTGCTGAAGATGGACTTCCTCGGTCTACGGACGCTGTCGGTGATCGACGACACCGTGCGGCATCTGCGCGTGCGTGGCGTCGAGCTCGACATCGATCACATCCCGCTCGACGACCAGCCGACGTACGCCATGCTCGGCAACGCCGACACCACGGGCGTGTTCCAGATGGAATCGGCAGGGATGCGCTCGCTGATCAAGACGCTCGCGCCGGACCGGTTCGAGGACATGATGGCGCTCGTCGCGCTCTACCGCCCGGGACCGCTGAACCAGGGAATGCACACCGAGTACGCCGAACGCAAGCACGCGCGGCGCAAGGTCGCCTACCCCCACCCCGACCTGGAGGAGATCCTGTCCACGACGTACGGCGTCATGGTCTATCAGGAGCAGATCATGCAGATCGCCGTTCGCGCGGCCGGCTACTCCATGGGACAGGCCGACGACCTACGACGCGTCATGGCGAAGAAGAAGCGCGAGCTGATCGGCCAGGAGCGCGAGAAGTTCGTGGCGGGCTGCCTGGCCACCGGCCACTCGGATCGGCTCGCCAAGGAGCTCTTCGACCTGATCGAGCCGTTCGCGGACTATGGCTTCCCGGCGGCGCACGCCTGCGCCTACGGATACGTCGCGTACCAGACCGCCTATCTGAAAGCCCACCATCCCGTCGAGTTCATGTCGGCGATGCTCACCAGCGTGAAGGACGACAAGGATCGCAAGCCGTTCTACCTGAACGCGTGCCGTTTGATGGACATCGAGGTGCTTCCCCCGGATGTGAACGAGTCCGAGACCGACTTCGCTCCGGCGAGCGAGACGGAGGGCGCGATCCGCTACGGGCTATCGGCGGTCCGAAACGTCGGGGAGGGGGCAGTCTCGCAGATCATCGATGCGCGCCGGGCGAAGGGCGCGTTCACGTCGTTCAGCGACTTCTGCCGGAAGGTCGAGCCGTCGGTGCTCACCAAACGGGTCGTGGAGAGCCTGATCTTCGCCGGGGCGTTCGATTCGCTCCGGTATACGCGCCGGGCGCTCATCGAGAACCAGGACAAGGTCTCGGGGCCGATCCTGGCGGAGCGCAAAGCCGAGGCCGCGGGGCAGTTCTCGCTCTTCGGCGGCGACTCAGGCGTCACCGAGGTCGACGAGTCGGTCTTGGACGGTGAGGAGTTCGACAAACGGACGCTCTTGCGCGAAGAGAAGGAAGTGCTCGGGCAATTCGTCACGGATCATCCGTTGTTGGGGGTGCAGGAAGCCCTTGCGGCCCAGACCACGCACGACATCGGGGACATCGAGTCGCTCGCCGACGGCGATCTGGTGACGATCGGCGGGATCATCGGAGGGATCCAGCGCAAGTACACGAAGCGGAGCGAACCGTACGCGCAGTTCCGGCTGGAGGGGCTCGCCGGCGGGACGCAGGTGATCGCGTTCCCATCGGTGTACGAGGCCGTACCCGGACTCATCGAACCCGACCGCATCGTCCTCGTCAGCGGGCGGATCGATCTGCGTGGACGCGAGCTCCAGATCCGCGCGATCGAGATCCGGGAACCCAACCTGGGTGTGGAGTCCCCGAACCCGCCGCTTCGGCATCTCGAGGTGGACCTGCCGGCCACGGCGTGCACACCTGCCGTGCTGGCGCGCGTGAAAGAGCTGCTCGAGTCGCATCCCGGCAACGCCTCGGTACAGGTCCGGTTCCAGTCCTCGCACGGCGTCACTCCGTTCGAGGTCGGAAGCGTGCACGTCGATCCTTCAGGCCCGCTCCTGGGGGCGCTCCACTCGCTGCTCGGCGTCGGCGCGGCTCGAGTCGGACACGACGACGCCTCATAGCCTGGGCCGTGGATCGGCCCGCGAACCGCCTCACCGAGACGGTTAGGGTTCCGGCGATGACGTTCGACGTCCTTCCCGCGATCGACGTGGCCGGCGGGCGCTTGGCGCGATACTCGCCGACGGGCCCCGAAGCGGTGGAGGCTCACGGCGGCGAGCCGATCGTCGCAGCGCGGGCGTGCGTTGACGCGGGTGCGCGATGGATCCACGTCGTGGACCTCGATCTCGCGTTCCTTGGGGAAGCCCGCAACCTCGATGTGCTCCGGGCGATCGCCGAGCTGGGCGTCCGGGTTCAGGCGGCTGGGGCGATCGCGAGTGACGTGGAGGTCGAGGCGGCTCTCGAGGCGGGCGCCGCCCGCGTCGTCCTTGGCTCCGCCGCCTTGGCCGATATGGCCACCGCCGGCGGATCGATCGGGCGGTTCGGCGATCGGCTGGCCGTCGGGATCGAGGTCGACGACGAACGGATCCGGGCGAGAGGACGGCGGACGACCGATCTGCCGCTCGTCTCCACGCTCGCAGCGGCGGTCGCGGCGGGGGCGACGCGGTTCGTGTTCACGGCTGTGTCGCGGGTGTCGACCTCGACGGGACCGGATCTCGGAGCGCTTGCAGGCGTCATCGCCTGCGGGCGACCCGTGATCGCGGCCGGCGGCATCGCCACGCTCGACGATCTCATCGCCGTTCGAGAGGCGGGAGCCGAGGGCGCGATCGTCGGCCGGGCGGCGCTCGAGGGCGGGTTGGATCTGGTGAAGGCCATCGCGTCGCTCTCCTGATCGGGTCGCAGCATCGATCGCCGCTAGACTCGGGTGCCCCATGGGCTTCCTCTCCGAACTGGTCGCCGAGCGGCGGCGCCACCTCGAACGCCACCCCCTCGACGACGGAACGTTGCTGGCGCGCTCATTGGCGATGCCGGGGGCGCGTGATTTCCTGGGAGCGCTCCGGACCCACGCGCCGGCCGTGATCGCGGAGGTGAAGCGCGCATCGCCGTCCGCCGGCGAGATCGCCGATCGTGACCCGGGTGCACAGGCGCACGCATATGCGTCTGCCGGCGCCGCCGTGATCTCCGTCCTCACCGAGCCCCTGCATTTCCATGGGTCGCTCGCGGACCTGCGCGCGGCACGCAGGTCCTGCGACATCCCCGTCCTCCGCAAGGACTTCTTGATCCACCCGTCCGAGCTGATCGAGTCGCGCGCGGCCGGGGCCGACGCGGTCTTGCTGATCGCCGCGTGCCTGTCCACGAACGAGCTGGTCGCGATGCTGGCGACGGCCCGCGACCTGGGGCTGGGCGCGCTGGTCGAAACACACTCGGACGAGGATCTGGAGAAGGTGCTCGAGACCGACGCCGAGGTGATCGGCGTGAACGCGCGCGATCTGGAGACGCTTGAGGTCGACGTGGATCGGGCGCTGTCGCACCTTTCTCGCATCCCGACCAACCGCTTCGCCGTGATGGAGAGCGGCATCGCGACACGCGACCACGTCGTGGCGGCTGTGCGGGCCGGTGCGTCTGGCATCCTTGTGGGAGAGGCGTTGATGCGTGCGGACGACCCTGGGGCGAAGCTCCGGGAGCTGATAGGGCCGAAGCCTGATGTAGGGGAGGAGATCTCACGATGAGCGTGGTGGTTGAGCGAGCGACGCCGGCCGTTCCCGACGAACGCGGCCGCTTCGGGACGTACGGGGGACGTTACGTCCCCGAGGTGCTGATCCCGGCGCTCGACGAGCTCGCAGCCGCGTGGTCCGATCTCCGCGACGATCCCGGGTTCCGGATGGAGTTCGGTGACCTGCTCCGGGATTTCGTCGGGCGCCCGACACCGATCACGCACGCTCGCCGGCTCTCCGAGGAGCTGGGGTACGACATCTGGTTGAAGCGAGAGGACCTCGCGCACACCGGGGCACACAAGATCAACAATGCGCTCGGGCAAGCGCTCGTCGCGAAGCGACTTGGCAAGGAGCGGATCATCGCCGAGACCGGCGCGGGACAGCACGGCGTCGCAGCGGCTACGGCCTCGGCCCTCCTCGGGTTGCCGTGCGTCGTCTACATGGGCGAGGAGGATACGCATCGCCAGGCACCGAACGTCGCGCGGATGAAGCTCCTCGGCGCCGAGGTCGTGCCCGTGATGGCCGGCACGCGGACGCTGAAAGAGGCGGTGAACGAGGCGCTGCGCGATTGGGCGGGAAGCATTCGCAACACGCACTACATCATCGGTTCGGTCGTCGGGCCGCACCCGTTCCCCTTGCTGGTGCGCGATCTGCAGCGGGTGATCGGCGATGAAGCGAGGGTGCAATACGTAGAGCGCCTCGGCGGCGATCCCGAGGTCGTGGTCGCCTGCGTCGGCGGCGGCAGCAACGCGATCGGGATGTTCACCGCCTTCGTCGGCGCGCCCGGGGTGCGCTTGATCGGCGTCGAAGCGGGCGGTCGCGGCTCGCAGCTCGGTGAACACTGCCTGTCGATCACGCAAGGACAACCGGGGATCCTTCACGGTGCTCTCAGCTACCTGCTGCAGGATTCAGAAGGACAGGTCGCGGACACCCACTCGATCTCGGCCGGGCTCGACTATCCGGGCGTCGGTCCCGAGCACGCTTATCTGCGCGATGCGGGGCTCGCCGAGTACGTGTCGGCCACCGACGCCCAGGCGCTCGAGGGATTCCAGGCGCTCGCTCGTGCCGAAGGGATCCTGCCGGCGCTCGAGCCGTCACACGTCATCGGATGGCTGCTCACCAGGCCGCTCCCCGAAGGCACGCGCATCTTCGTCTGCCTGTCGGGCCGAGGTGACAAGGACCTCGACACCGTCCTGGCCGCGCTGGGAGCGGCGGATGCCTAGCCTCGAGGACGCCCTTCGGAAACGCCGCGACACCGGTGGTCGAGCCTTCGTCCCCTACGTGACCGGCGGCTTCCCGCGGGTTGACCCTTCCCTCCTGCGGGGTCTTCAAGACGCGGGAGCGGATGCGATCGAGGTGGGCATCCCGTTCTCCGACCCGGTCATGGATGGCGGCGTCATCCAGGAGGCTTCGCGGGTCGCCTTGGCGGCCGGCGCGCGACCCACGCCGATCCTGGAGATGATCGCTCGCGCCTCGCTGGAGGTTCCCGTCGTGATCATGACCTATGTGAACCCCATCTTCCGCCACGGTTTCGAGGCGTTCCTCGGCGAAGCCGAACGCGCCGGGGTCGCTGGGGTCATCGTTCCCGACCTCCCGTTCGACGAGGCCGACGACTGGATGTCCGCGTGCAGGTCGCATGGCGTGGCCGCCGTCCAGCTCGGTGCGCCGGGAACGTCGTCGGACCGGCTGGCCCGGATCGCGCAGGCGGCGCACGGCTTCGTCTACTGCGTGGCCACGTACGGTGTGACGGGTGCTCGGGACTCGCTCTCGGGGACGGCCGAGGAGCTGGTGGGGCGTCTCCGTCCCCTCACGGACCTCCCGCTCCTCGTGGGGGTCGGGGTCGGAACGCCCGAACAGGCGGCCGACGTTGGCGTGTTCGCCGACGGCGCGATCGTCGGCAGCGCCCTCATGGAGCTGATGCTCGGCGGCGACGTCGGTGGACTCTTGGCCCTGGCCGGGGACTTCCGGCGCGCTCTGCCCACCGGCTAGCCACATCCCCTCGCGGTCGCGTTCGCGTATCCAGAGGTGGCCAGCCCACTCGGGCGATTGGCCTTGGGTAACCAGATGTGGTACCAACCACCCCACATCTGCGGGATGCAAGGGAAGGAAGGGGGGTCCATGAAGCGTCGTTCCAGGTTCACGGCGCTCGCTGCCGTGCTCGGACTCGCGCTCATCGCGAGCGCGTGCTCGAACAACAACAACAACAGTGGCGCCAGCGGAGCCAGTGGCTCGAGCGGAAGCTCAGGCGCGACAGGCGCGGCCGTCGACTGCACCACGGCGCCCGGATGCGTCACGGTCGCATCGGGGGCGCCGATCGAGATCGGCACCCTGCTCGCGACCACCGGCCCGAACAAGAACCTCGGGCTGGACAGTCTCTACGGCGTGGAGCTCGCGATCGACTACCTCGACGGGAGCTTCGACGGCACGAACGGCCAGATCGACGGACACGACGTGAAGCTCGTGAACGAGAGCGATGGGTGTTCTGCCGACGGCGGTCAGAAGGGTGAAACGCCGCTCGGCGCCGACCCGCAGATCGTCGGCGTGATCGGAACCAGCTGCTCGAGCGCGTCGCTCGGGGTTGCCGACAAGTTCTTCTCCGACAAGGGCATCGTTATCATCTCGCCCTCGGCGACGAACCCGGCCTTGACGACCGAGGGGACGCACCAGCCGTACTACTTCCGGACGGCGCACAACGACCGGATCCAGGCGGCCGTCGACGCGGACTTCGCCGTTCAGAAGCTGAAGGCCAAGACCGCGGTCACGATCCACGACGAGAGCCCGTACACGCAGGGTCTGACGGACGGCTTCAAGGCCAACTTCGAGGCGCTCGGAGGATCGGTCACCGACGAAGAGGCCGTGAACAGCGCCGACACGGACTTCAAGGCGTTGCTCACGAAGATCGCTCAGAACCCGCCGGACGTCCTGTATGCGCCGGACTTCAACCCGGTGTGCGCGTACATCGGGCAGCAGGCGCGCGACATCAGCGCCCTGGACAAGACGATCATCATCGGCGCCGACGGTTGTGCCGACCCGACGTACACCTCGATCGGCGGAACCGCCGTGAACGGGAACTACCTGTCGGGCCCGGACCTCACAGCCTTCAGCGGCGGGGACTTCTACACGAGCCAGTTCCTGCCGGCGTACAAGTCCCTCGTGGGATCGACGCCGATCTCGGTGTTCCACGCACACGCGTTCGACGCCTTCAACATCCTGGCGAAGGCGATCGAGGCTTCTGCCGTGCAGAACAGCGACGGATCGCTCACGATCCAACGCGTGGCGCTGAAGGATGCGGTGGTGGCGACGAACGGCTATCAGGGGATCATCGGAACCCTGACGTGCACGCCGCTCGGCGACTGCGCCACATCGGTGACGATCGGTGTCTATCTGGTGCCCAATGTCGGGTTCCTGGACCCGACGGCGAAGCCGGTCTTCAGCGAGACGAAGACGCTCGCGGACGTCGCCTAGCGACGCGAACAGGTCGAGACGGAGCTGCGGGTGAGCATCAGCTCACCCGCAGCTTTCCGTTCGGAGTGAGGAGACACCTGTGGCGGACGGCGCGCTCGGAGGCGGACCGGCTCCATCGCAACTCCGGCTGGGGCGGCTCGAACGGCTGCCGCTGCGGCGGATCGTCCTCACGCTCCTCACGATCGCGCTCGTGGTGTTCGTCGCGGGGGGAAGCTACAAGACCCTGACCCTGCAGGGTGCGGATCATCTCGCGTGGTCGTTCTGGGCACAGCTCCTGATCATCGGCGTCGCGCTGGGTTCCGTATACGCGTTGATCGCTCTCGGCTACACCCTGGTATACGGCGTGCTTCGCATGATCAACTTCGCGCACGGCGAGGTCTTCATGTCGGGTGCCTTCGTGTCGTACTTCTTCGCCAATGCGTACAAGAACAGTGGGTTCCTCGATCGACATCCGATCCCCGCGCTCTGCGTGTTGCTGATCTCGGGCGTGACCACGTCGGTGTTGATCGCGGTGCTGCTCGAGCGGATCGCGTACCGGCGTCTTCGCAACGCCCCGCGACTCGTCCCGCTGATCACCGCTATCGGCGCATCGCTGTTCCTGCAGAACACGTTCCAGGGCCTCTTCGGCGCCCAGACGTTCGGGTACCCACGACCGAAGATCCTCGACGGGTCCGTCGACATCGGCAGCGTGAGCTTCGACAAGATGGCGCCGGTGGTGATCGTGACGGCGGCGGTCCTGATGGTCGGGTTGCAGTGGTTCGTTGCCCGGACGAAGACGGGCAAGGCGATGCGCGCCGTCGCCGAGGACAAAGAGATCGCGAGCCTCATGGGCATCGACGTCGATCGCACGATCGTCACGACCTTCGCGATCGGTGGGGTGCTCGCGGGCGTGGCGGGTGTGTTGTTCGCGCTCGTGTATCACGGCGTGAGCGGCACCATGGGGTTCCTCCCGGGGATCGCCGCTTTCACAGCCGCCGTGCTCGGGGGCATCGGGAGCATCCCCGGAGCGGTGTTGGGCGGCGTGGTCCTCGGCGTCTCTGAGTCGGTCGCACCCTACCTCCTGCTGACCGGCCTGAACGTGCCGTCTCCCGGTGAGCTGAAGGGTGTCGTGACGTTCTCGATCCTGGTGCTGGTTCTGATCTTCCGGCCGGGCGGGCTCCTCGGCTCGGGCGAGGCGGAGAAGGTCTGATGCGCAAGGACGTCGTGCGGTCGGCGCTGCGGATCGGTGCGCTCGGTGGCGCCGTAGTCGTCTATTCGGCGGTGGTCGGGATGGTCGGGCAACTCACCCAGCTCTTCATCGTCGGTTCCAAGCTCTCGCTCGCGTGGGTGTTGATCGCCGCGCCTCCGGTGTTCGCGGGGTACCTTTGCGGACGAACGAGGGTCGTGGCGGGCGAGCGCGTGTCCCCCGACACGACCACCTCGATCCTCGCCGGGACCGTCGCCGGGATCCTCACAGGAGTCGTTCCGGTCGTCGGTATCGGCATCACCAACCTCATCGGTGTGGACAGCGTTCGGGCGATCCTGCCCTCCGTGTCGCCCGACCTGCTCTCGACCCTCACGTTCCACTCGAGCACGACGACCGGCGCCATGATGTTGCTGGTACTGCTCGCGGCTCTCGGAACCGCGGGAGGAGCGCTGCGCGCCCTGCCGGCGCGGTCGCGCCGCGCGGTCGTCGTGGGTCTCAGCACCGCGATCTCGATGGGGGCGCTGCAACGCGTGCTCCCACCGGCGTTCGACAAGCTGCACATCTCCCGAAGTTGGCTGTACTCATCCATCACGCTTGGACTCACGACGATGGGCGCCGTGGTCGTCTTCCTCGTGGGAGGCGGCGCGTCCTACGCGCTCGCCGGTCGCCGGGTGGGAGACCTGCTCCGCCCCCCGAAGCGATCATCGGAGGACGACGCGCGACATCCGGTCGACGGCAAGATGGACCCGCGCCGAGCGATCGCGATCGGCCTGTGGATCCTGATCGCGGGAGTGGTCCTCGTCCTGCCCTACATCGTCGGGCCCGTGGTGTCCCGCACCCTCGGAACGGTGGGGATCTTCCTCTTGCTCGGCCTGGGACTGAACATCGTGGTCGGGTTCGCGGGGTTGCTCGACCTCGGCTACGTGGCCTTCTTCTCGGTCGGCGCCTTCCTCACCGCCATCCTCACTGGGGGCCAGCGCAACACGTTCAAGGGGTTGGCGCCGCCGGCGTTCGGGGCGCACCTGTCGTTCTACCTGGCCCTGCCGATCGTCATCATCGTGGCCGCGCTGATCGGCGCGCTGATCGGCGCGCCGGTGCTGCGCTTGCGCGGCGATTACCTGGCGATCGTGACGCTCGGGTTCGGGGAGATCGCGCGGGTGATCTTCGGCTCCACGTGGGCACAGGGCCTGTTCGGCGGATCGGCCGGTCTCACCGGCATCACGAAGGCACCGATCGGGAACTTCCAGTTCCAGGACTCGGCCGAGCACTTCTACTATATGGCGCTCGCCTTCTGCCTGATCGCGGTCTTCGTCTCGTTGCGCCTCCAGGATTCTCGGATCGGCCGCGCGTGGAACGCGATGCGTGAGGACGAACAGGTGGCCGGGGCCATGGGGATCAGCACGACGAAATACAAGCTCTTGGCGTTCGCGATCGGCGGGGCGATCGGTGCGACCGGCGGCGGGATCTTCGCCGTGAGTATCGGTTCATTGCAGATCGCCAGCTTCCAGATCCTCGTGTCGATCACCGCGCTCGCGATCGTGATCCTGGGCGGCTTGGGAAGCATCCCGGGCGTCGTGGTCGGCGCTCTCGTGCTCATCGGCTTGCCGAACTTCCTGACGGAATTCCAGTCCTACCAGCTCCTGATCTACGGGGCGGTGCTCGTGGGGATCATGCTGCTCCGCCCGCAGGGCCTCGTCCCGAACGTCCGGCGAACCCGAGAGCTCCAGAACGAGGAGCGCGCGCAGGACCAATGGGCGAAAGCGTTGCTGGACGACGAGGCCAAGGAGGCGGCCGCGGAGCCGGCCGGCGGGGTCTCCGCGTGACCGCCATCCTCGAGGTCGCCGCCGTCTCGAAGCACTTCGGCGGGTTGTACGCGCTGAACGGACTCGCGTTCGAGGTGAACGAGCACGAGATCTTGTCGGTGATCGGACCCAACGGTGCCGGCAAGAGCACGGTGTTCAATGTGATCACGGGTCTGTACGCGCCCGATGGTGGGGATGTCATCCTTCGGGGCGACAGCATCGTGGGCAGAACCCCGAGCCAGATCACGCGCCTCGGGATCGCGCGGACGTTCCAGAACGTGAAGCTGTTCCCGAACATGACCGTCCTCGAGAACGCGATGGTGGGTCAGCACTGCCGGACCCGTTCGGGTCTGTTCGGTGCCGTCTTCCGCCCCCCTTCGACGCGAAGAGAAGAGCAGCGGATCCGCGAGCGCGCAGCGAAGGCACTCGACTTCTTCGGCTCACGCCTGGCCGGATACCGTCAGGATCAGCCGGCGTTCGCCCTCTCGTACGCGAACCGGCGGCGGTTGGAGATGGCTCGCGCGCTCGCCACCGAGCCCTCCCTGTTGCTGCTCGACGAGCCGACCGCCGGGATGAACCCCAAGGAGACCCTCGAGCTCCGGGATCACATCGTGCGCATGCGCGACGAGCTCGGCATCACCATCCTCGTGATCGAGCACGACATGCGGGTCGTGAAGGGTGTCTCCGACCGGGTCGTGGCGTGCGACTACGGTCAGAAGATCGCCGAGGGCACGTACGAAGAGGTCGCGAACGATCCGCAGGTGATCGAGGCGTACCTCGGAACGAAAGCGGTCGGATGAGCGACGACGAGCGCCGCCCGGTGCTCGAGCTCCGCAACGTGAGCACACACTACGGCCTGGTGGCGGTGCTGCGCGACGTCAGCGTGCAGATCTACCCGGGGGAGATGGTGTGCCTGCTGGGCGGCAACGCCAGCGGCAAGACCACCACGTTGAAGACCATCCTGGGCTACGTGAAGCCGAGCTCGGGGGAGGTGTTCCTCGATGGCGAAGTCGTCTCCGGACTCAGCACGACCGACATCGTCCGCAGAGGGATCTCGATGGTGCCCGAGAACCGGCGACTGTTCGCGAACATGACCGTGACGGAGAACCTGGAGCTCGGGGCGTATCAGCGCACCGACAAGATGAAGATCGCCGAGGACCGCGAGCGCGTCCTCGAGACGTTCCCGCGCGTGCGCGAACGGCTGAAGCAGAAGGCCGGCACGCTCTCGGGTGGGGAGCAGCAGATGGTGGCGATGGGGCGGGCGTTGATGGCCGACCCCAAGGTGCTCCTGATGGACGAGCCGTCGATGGGTCTGGCTCCGATCCTCGTAGAGCAGGTGTTCGAGATCATCAAGGCGATCCGCGAGCTTGGGCGGACGGTGTTCGTCGTGGAACAGAACGCGAACATGGCCTTGTCGATCGCCGATCGCGGGTATGTGATCCAGACCGGCGAGGTCGTGCTCACCGACACCGCGCAGAACCTGCTGAACGACCCGCGGATGCGAGAGGCGTATCTCGGGGAGCTCTGAGTGGAGTTCATCGACGCCGACGGGTTGCGACGGCACCTGCCGATGCGCGCCGCGATCGACGCGCTCGAGACGGCCTTCGCGGGGGAACTTCCCCCGTTGCCGCCTCGCACGCACGGGGCGACGCCCGACGGCAGCCTGTTCCTGATGCCTGCGGCCGGCCCGCAAGGCGTCGGAGTGAAGCTCATCACGCTCACCGAGGCGAACCGCTCGAGCGGGCGCCCGTTCATCCAGGGGCTGTATGTGCTCTTCCAGCCGGGAACGCAGGAACCGGAAGCCGTGATCGACGGTGCCGCGATGACGGCGCTTCGGACCGGTGCCGTGAGCGGGCTCGCAACGCGCCTGCTTGCGCGCGCCGATGCCCACCATCTCGTCGTGTTCGGCTCAGCGGTTCAAGCGCGTTCGCACGTCGAGGCCGTGCGCGCGGTTCGCGATGTCGACGACGTCGTGATCGTGTCGCCGACGCCTGCACACGCCGAGGCATTGGCGCGCGAGGTGGACGGTCGCACCGGCACCGCCGACGACGTTCGTGAAGCCGACGTGATCTGCACGTGCACGCCCAGCGGCGTGCCGTTGTTCGACGGTGCCTGGCTCCCCGAAGGCGTGCACGTGAATGCGATCGGTGCGTACACGCCGGTCACGCGCGAGCTGGACGGCGCCGCGATGGCGCGAGGACGCGTGGTCGTGGAGACGCGTGATGTGGCGATGGCCGAGGCTGGCGACCTGTTGCTTGCGATCGAAGACGGCGCCATCGGCCCTGAACACATCGTTGCCGACCTTCAGGAAGTGGTGCGTGGCAAGCAGGTACGACGTTCCCACTCCGACGTCACGATCTTCAAGTCCGTCGGGATGGCGTTCGAGGATCTGGTGATCGCGCGCGCGGCCGTGGACGCCTCGTCGTGAATCGCACCGCGGATGTCGTGGTCGTGGGGGGCGGCATCGTCGGCTGCAGCACCGCGTATCACCTCGCCGCCGCAGGCGCAGGCCGGGTGCTGGTGTTGGAGCGTACCGACGCCCTTGGGACCGGCTCGACCGGGCGGTGTGCCGGCGGATTCCGATTCCAGTTCTCGAGCGAGGTGAACATCCGGCTGTCGCAAGCGAGCGTGCCGATGATCCTGCGGTTCGCTGAAGAGCACGGGTTGCCGCTCGATGTGTGGCAGGACGGGTACCTGTTCCTGGTCCGCGAAGAGGGTCTGTGGCCGGCGTACGTCGCGAGCGCGGACCTGCAGCGTGGTCTCGGAGTGGACGCCCGGCTCCTCACGCCCGACGGAGCCGCCGAGATCGTGCCCGGTCTCTCGCTCGAAGGCGTGATCGGTGCCACGTTCTGCCCGGAAGACGGGATCGCGGACCCGGCGGGCCTCACGCAGGGGTACGCGACGCTCGCGAGGCGCGCCGGTGCGGAGATCTCGCTGGAGGAGGACGTCCACGATGTGCTCGTCGACCGCGGTCGGGTGACCGGTGTGCGAACCGCGACCGGCGAGGTCGCGGCCCCCGTGGTGGTGAACGCCGCAGGTCCGTGGGCGGGCGCGCTCGCTTCGACCGCCGGCGTGGAACTTCCACTCGAGCCGATCCCACGCAACGTCGTCACGACCGGCGCGTTCCCCGGTGTTCCCGAACGCCGGACGCTCCTGATCGATGCCGCGACGTCGTTCTATCTGCATCGCGAAGCCGACGGTGTGTTGATGGGTATGGGCAGTCCCGACGAGCGCGCGTCGTTCGACCTCACGCCCGACGATGCCTTCATCGCGGAGCAGATCGTGCCGACGGCGGTGCGGGTGTTCCCGCCGGTCGAGGCCGCGGGGCTTCGTTCGACGTGGGCGGGCCTGTACGAGATGACACCCGACCGGCATCCGATCATCGGGACCTCGCCGGTGGAGGGTCTGCTGCTCGCGAACGGCTTCAGCGGGCATGGGTTCCAGCACGCGCCGGTGGTCGGGAAACTCCTCGCGGAGATCGTGATGGAGGGTGTGGCGAGGACCGTCGACGTCTCGAGCCTGGGGCTCGATCGGTTCGAACGCGGGGATCTCGTGGTCGAGGGCCGCGTCGTCTGAGGCGCGGAAGGAACGGTGCGGATGCGGTGCCGGGAGAGGGGGTCGAACCCTCACGGGCCGAAGCCCACGGGATTTTGAGTCCCGCGCGTCTGCCAGTTCCGCCATCCCGGCGCGGCCTTAGACTACCCATCCCGCCTGCACGCATCTGGCCTACCGGGCGACCTCGACCAACGTGAGCAAACGAACCAGCATCGCGGCGACCGTGGTTGTCCTGATGGCGACCGTGGCCGCAGCATGCACGAGGGGCGGAGCGGACCCGTCGATCACGCCCGAGCCCGTTCCGGTCAAGATCGCCTTCCTGCACGACATGTCCGTTCTCGGCTCGTCACAGATCGTCGTGCCGTCCCTCCTGGGATTGCAGCTCGCGATCAACGAGGCGGTCGACCGTGGCGATCTCCCCGTGATCCCCGAGGTCGTCGGTCTCGATGCGGATGGCGACCCGGCGCACGCGCTCGAGTTGGCACAGGAGGTGGCCGCCGACCCGACCTACGTGGCAGCGGTCATCGGTCCGTTCTGGAACGAGTCGCCGGCGGTTGGGGATGCGTTGGATGCGGCCGGGGTTCCAACGCTCAGTCTCTCCAGCCTCGATCCGTCGCTCGCCTCTCGCGGTTGGTCGATGTGGCGCCGGGTCGTCGCTGCACTGCCGCTCGAGGCGGCGGCGCTCGCTGCGGCGATCGGCAGTTCGCCGCGATCCTCGACCGGTGTGTGTCTCGTCGGCGACGGATCGATCGGTGCCGGAGACCTGACCGCGCTCCTGACGCAGGCGCTCGGCCCGGGACGGGTCGCCGCATCGCTTCAGCTCCCGGATGAGACCGCGCTCGGAGGTGTTCTCGATCGGATCGACCGGACCGGCTGCGGCGTGGTTGGCTGGACGGGGTCTGGGCTGGGAGCGACGCTCCTCCGAACGGGGATGACCGAGGCGGGGTTGGCGACCGTTCCCGCCTTCGGGTCCGCCAGGATGAAGACCGACACCTATCTCTCAACGACGGCGGGTGCAGGAGACGGGACCATCGTGACGTGCGCGTGCGTCGATCTGGGCTCCTCCACGCGACCCGACGCGCGGCGATTCATCCACGACTTCCAGTCGCAGTACGGCACGGCTCCCGGGGTCGACGGCGCCGAGGCCTGGGATGTCGGAGGGATGTTGCTTCGCGCCTTCCGTGGAGGCGCGGCAACCCGAGGGAGCGTCTCCGCCGCCCTGGCCGCGTCGGGCGGCTACTCCGGCCTCGCGAACACTTACCGCTTCACCGACGACGGCGAGCTCGCCGCCGACTCGTCGCGGATCCACCTGTTCCGCGCCGACGGAGTGCGTTGGGTGCCCCTCGGCGAGACCGACAGCGGCATCACGCTGCCCGTGGGGACGCCCGGCTATCTCTCGATGTCGGCGTGCCGCACGGGTCCGCCCTTCGTCTACTCGACCGCAGGCCGGCTCCGCGGGTTCGACGTCGAGCTGGCGGCGGCGATCGCCCGGCGGCTGCGTCTCGCTTTGTCGTGGAGGGATCTCCCGTGTGTGGCCGCCTTGCATGCGGTCGCGCACGGCACGCTCGACGCTGTCCTCGCGCCGCTCGATCTCGTACCGCAGGGCACGCCGACGACGGGGGTGGCGCTCAGCGTCCATGTGGCACTGGTGGTGACCGAGGCGACCGCGAACGGTGCGCAACCGCTGCTCGAGCGACTCGGACCCGGCGACGTCGTCGCGGTCGTTCGCACGCCCGAAAGCGTGGCCTGGGCGGACGATGTCGTGGCGGCCACCGGGGCGACCCTGCAGGTCACAGCGGACCGGACGTCGGCTTACGGTGCCCTCGCCGCGGGAGACCTCGCGGCCGTCGTCGACCTGGAGCCGAACGCCTGGGCCGCGATCGAGCGACGACCTTCCCTACGGGTGGTCCGCAGCCTCGATGTGGGGGCGCACGACGTCTACGTTGCGCGGGGTCCCGATGCCGTCCTCGTAGCCGCGATTGATCAAGCCCTCGGGCGCCTGATCCGGATCGGTCGGTACGCCCTGCTGTTCGCGAAGTACTTCCCCGGCTCGCCGATCCCTCGTGAGACGGGCACCTAGCCGCGAACCCGGTGGAAGCCGGTTGCATTGCCCGGGGGTAGCCACCCACCTATAGTTCCCGGGGATGGGAGGGGACGCCGCTGGCGTTCCCCGGGAGGAGGAGACATGCGCACGTTTCGGTTGCGATCGTTCGCGCTCTTGCTGACGGTGTTCGCCCTGGTGGGGGCCGCCTGCGCGAACGACAACGGAGGGACATCGAGCGGTGGGAGCGGCGCCACCGGCGGCTCCACCGGCGGCTCCACGGGGGGTGCCCAGACGCTGCTCGACCGGATCATGGCCTCCGGGAAGCTCCGGGTCGCCACCGACCCCGCTTACCCGCCGCAGTCCTCGTTCGACGAGGCGACGAACACGTGGCAGGGCTTCGACATCGACGTCGCCACGGAGATCGCCAAGCGGATGGGCGTCACGATCGATTGGCAGACGCCGTCCTGGGACCTGATCACGGCGGGGAACTGGAACGACCGCTGGGACCTGTCGGTCGGCTCGATGACGGTCACGGCGGATCGGGCCAAAGTGCTCGACTTCACGACGCCGTACTACTACACGCCCGCGGGTCTCGCGGTGCAGCAGGGCAGCTCCATCACCTCCATCGACCAGCTCGCCGGGAAGACGATCGGCGTCTGCGGAGCCTGCACGTACGAGTCGTATCTCAACCGAGATCTCAACATCACGGGGTACACCCCGACCTACGTCGTGCCAACCAACATCACGCTCAAGACCTACGACACGGACTCGACCGCCATCCAAGACCTCGTGCTCGGGCGGCTGGATGCGGTGATGTCGGCCGTCCCCACGTTGCAGGGCGCGATCGACAAGGGCAAGGCGATCCAGCTGCTCGGCGATCCGGTGTTCTTCGAGCCTCTCGCGGCCGCGGTTGACAAGTCCGCACCCCTCGATCCGACGAGCTTCGTGCAGAAGGTGAGTGACATCATCCAGGCGATGCACGACGACGGGACGCTCACCCAGCTGTCGGAGAAGTGGTACAAGGAGGACCTGACGGTCAACCCTGTGGGGTAGGCGCGGAGAGGGGCACTCCATGAAGACGGAACCGACAGGGGTCGGAGTGGGTTCGCCTCCGACCCCCGACGGTGGGGGCCCGAAGGCAGGGAGACGAGAGCGCCTCGAGCAGTTCAGCATGCGGATCCCGTATCGCGCGAAGCTGGCGCTCGTGTGGCTCGCGATCTTCCTGATCCTGGCCGTCATCTTCGCGGCAGCCGGATTCGACACGCAATGGATGCGCGACAACTGGACGTTCGTCATCAAGGGGATCTGGGTGACGATCTTCGTCTCCGCCATCGCGATCACGGGCGCGGTGATCCTCGCACTGCTGGGAGCGCTCGGACGGCTGTCCAAGAACCCGATCGCGAACGGGGTGTCAGGGTTCTACACGTCGTTCTTCCGAGGCACACCACTCATCGTGCAGCTCTTCCTGATCTACCTCGCGCTGCCGCAGGTCGGGACGAACCTGGCACTCCAGTTCCGCGATCCCGTCCGGTCGTTCATCCAGAACGTGACGCTGCTCTCTCCGGTCATGGCCGGGATCGTCGGGCTTTCACTCAACTACGGCGCGTACATGACGGAGATCTTCCGCGCCGGGATCCAATCGGTTTCCCACGGTCAATCGGAGGCCGCCGAGGCGCTCGGGATGACCTACAAACAGAAGATGCGTCGGATCGTCTTGCCGCAAGCGCTCCGGGTGATCATCCCGCCCACTGGCAACGAGTTCATCGCCATGATGAAGGACACGGCGCTGCTGTCGTTCCTCGGCGCGGCGATCTTCTGGTCCGACCCCTTCCGGCGCGCGACGCTCCTCGGTCGGGCGGACTTCAAGAACATGGAGGCCCTCCTGCTCGCGGCGGCCTGCTACTGGGCGCTCACGGCCATCTTCACGTTCTTCCAGCGGAAGCTCGAGATCCGGGTGAACAAGGGGTACGTCCGACAGGCGGCAAAGGTCGAGTCCACGAAGGGACGAGTGACGTTCGTGTCCGGATCCTCCGCCGGAGGATATGGAGGTGGCGCGATGATGGTCGGGATCCCCGAAACCGACGATCCCGAAGCCGACCACGAGGAGGACGAGTGACCGCGCCGAACGGGGAGGTCGTCGTCCGGGTTGAGAACGTCCACAAGTCCTTCGGGCACCTGGAGGTGTTGAAGGGCATCAACATGGAGGTCCACAAGGGCGAGGTCGTCGTGATCTTCGGGCGGTCGGGGTCGGGAAAGAGCACGCTGCTGCGGTGCGTGAACTTCCTCGAGGACCCGACGTCGGGCACGATCGAGGTCGACGGGATCCGGTTGGTCGGCGGGCATCGAACGAAACAACAGCGTGATCACATCCGGCAACTCCGCATCCGCGCCGGAATGGTGTTCCAGCAGTTCAACCTCTTCCCGCACATGACGACGATCGACAACGTCATCGAGGGTCCGGTGACGGTGAAAGGCACGCCTGCGGACGATGCGCGCGCGATAGGTCTCGAGCTGTTGGCGAAAGTGGGACTCGCCGACAAAGCCGATGAGTACCCGATCCGCCTGTCGGGTGGACAACAGCAACGCGTCGCGATCGCTCGCGCGCTCGCGATGGAGCCGAAGGTCATGCTCTTCGACGAGCCGACGTCGGCGCTCGACCCGGAGCTGATCGGTGAAGTGCTCGCGGTGATAAAGTCGCTCGCCACCGACATGCATATGACGATGATGGTCGTCACGCACGAGATGGGGTTCGCGCGGGAAGTAGCGAACCGCATGATGTTCTTCCACGAGGGCGTGATCCTCGAAGAGGGTCCACCGGATCAGCTCTTCAATCAGACGCAGAACCCCGAGACGCGGAAGTTCCTCGAAGCGGTTCTGTAGTCGCGTACCTCGCGTACCTCAGATACCTTGCGGCACAAAGAGAGACGGGCCGCGCCTCCTTAGTGAACCACTCGCGCCTTCCCCATACGCGAGTGCCTCACATGAGCGACGCGGCCCGTCACGCAGCGGTCCCGAGCGACCTGCGCTCGTGCCGTTTCCGGCTCGAGCCCGCGGCCAGCGCGGGACCGGAGCGAAAGATAGACTGGAGGTTGAGGGCTGTCAACTCGGAGAACGTGCTTGTCACGCAGGCGATCCCATCAAGAGCCGCAGGTAGCGGTCCCGCACGCGGTCGGAAGAAAGAGTGACACGTTCAGCCGACCGTGAAGGCCGTATGTATCCCCCGCTCGGGTGTCGGGGGAGCGGGCTAGAATCCGCCGCGTGACCCCCTCGAACGGGCCCGACGGCCCGAAGCGTATCTTCCTGCTCGACGGTCACTCGCTGGCGTACCGCGCGTTCTTCGCGCTCCCGGTGACGCTCGCGACGAGCACCGGCCAGATCACGAACGCGGTCTACGGATTCACCTCGATGTTGATCAAGTTGCTCGCCGAGGAGCGCCCCGACTACCTCGCGGTGGCATTCGACCTGGGTGCTCCAACCGTCCGACTGGAGAAGTACCCGGAGTACAAAGCCGGTCGGGCCGAGATGTCGAACGACTTCAAACCACAGCTGGGACTGATCGACGAGGTCCTCGACACCCTGCACGTTCCGATGGTCCGCGTCGTCGACCACGAGGCGGACGATGCGATCGGGACGCTCGCGGTCCGCGCGGCCGAGCAGGGACTCGAGGCGGTGATCGTGACGGCCGACCGGGACTTCTTCCAGCTCGTGCGACCCGGCATCCAGGTGATGTTCAACCGCCGGGGGATCTCCGACATCGTGCTGTACGACGAGGCGGGCGTGGAGGAGCGGTTCGGCATCCCGCCGTCGAAGTACCTGGAGTACGTGGCCCTCAAGGGCGACCCCTCCGACAACATCCCGGGCGTGCCCGGGGTGGGGGACAAGACGGCGGCGAAGCTGATCCAGGATTACGGCTCGGTCGAGGAGGTGCTGGCGCACACCGACGATCTGCGCGGCAAGCTGAAGGAGAACGTCGCCGCGTCGGCGGGTCAGCTCGCCCTCAACAAGGAGCTCGCGCGGATCGTCACCGACCTGCCCCTCGACGTGGAACCCGAAGATTGCGTGATGGGGGCATGGGATCCCGACGAGGTCCGGCGATTGTTCACCTCGCTCGAGTTCCGATCACTCATGGATCGGCTCCACGAGGTGGGCGTCACGAAGCCCAAGGTCGAGGTGACGGAGCTCGATCTCCGTCAGATCACCGCAGCCGAGCTGGCGGAGCTGGTCGGTGCCGATGCGCCGAAAGCCGTCAGGCTCGACGTCGGCCCCGGTGAGGTTCGCGGCGCCGCCGCGTCTTCGGGCGGCGCGCAGGCGGCGTTCGCGCCGCTCTCGACGCTTGATCCTTTGGAGGAAGGCCTGGCCTCGGCGGGAGCGCCGAAGTGGGCTCACGATGCGAAGGAGCTGGAGCGAGAAGCGATCGCAGCGGGCGTGCACCTGGCCGGTGTCACGTTCGACACGCTCTTGGCGGGCTACCTGTTGGACGCCGCCGCGGCCGACTATCCGTTGCGCGGGCTCTGCGAGAAGTACCTGGGGGCGGACGTGCTCGGTCAGGTCGAGGAGCAGGACGAGGGGCAGCTGTTCAGCGACGCGGGGTGGCGGCTGGTTGCGGCCGAGGCCGCAGCCGTTGCGCTCCTTGCGCCCGTCATGGAAGAGCAGATCGACAAGCAGGGCTTGCGAACGTTGCTCGAGACGGTGGAGCTTCCGCTCGCCTCGGTCCTCGCGCACATGGAGGCGAAAGGGGTGGCGCTCGACGTCGCGTATCTGAACGGGATGGGCGAGGACGTTCGCGCGCGCATGACCCACCTGCGCGACACCGTCTTCCGAGAGGCCGGCGAGGAGTTCAACCTGAACTCGCCGCCGCAGTTGCGAACGATCCTGTACGACAAGCTCGGCCTGTCGCCAGGGAAGAAGACGCCGAAGGGACAGCTGTCCACCGACGCGAGCGTGTTGGAGAAGCTCCGGGATCATCCCGTCGTCGACGCGCTACTCGACTGGCGCGAGTTGGACAAGCTGAACTCGACGTACCTCGAGGCGCTGCCCCGGTTGGTCGATCCACGCGACGGCCGGATCCACACGTCGTTCAACCAGGCGGTTGCGGCGACGGGTCGCCTCTCGTCGTCGAACCCGAACCTCCAGAACATCCCCGTCCGGACTGAGCTCGGCCGGCAGATCCGGCGGGCGTTCGTGCCGGGCGACGACGATCAGGTGCTGCTCGCCGCCGACTACTCGCAGATCGAGCTGCGGATCCTGGCGCACTTCTCCGGCGACAAAACGCTGCGGGCGGCGTTCGCCAACGACGAAGACATCCACACGCGCGTGGCCAGCCAGGTGTACAA
>JBOGVK010000232.1:0-29342 GCA_050692375.1 Actinomycetota bacterium | reverse complement strand
TCGTCGGGGTGAACCACCTGGAGATGCGCGACGTGGTGCCGTGCATCGCGCGCGCCGTTCACGGCGCGCGCGGCTTCCACGGCGTCCAAAGCATCACGCGCAGCGCCGTCACCGATCGCGTGCATGTGTACCTGGAAGCCTTCCGCATCCAAACGCACGACCGCCGACCGGAGCGCGTCGCCACCGACGTAGGACAATCCTCGGTGGCCGACCGGATACCCGTCGGGGTCGTCGTAGGGCTGCAGGAGCGCGCACGAGCAGTTCTCGACGACGCCGTCCGTCATGATCTTCACCGTCGTGGCGCGGATCTTGCCTCGCGTTGCTTCACGGCCAAGCTCGACCAGCCCGTCGGCCTGCTCAACTCCCCGGTATCGGTCCCACCAGAGCGACGCGGACACATGGGCGGTCAACTCTCCCGCATCATCGAGCGCGTGATACGCGTCGAGTAGATCGGGGATCACCCACGCGTCCTGCCAGGCGGTGATGCCGAACGCGTGCAAGTGCCGCTGCGCGACCAGCAAGGCCTCGCGCCATTCAGACGTGGCAGTCGCCGGAACGAACCGCTCACGGAAGGAATACGCAGCGCCCTCGTGCAGCGTGCCGGCCGGTTCGCCCGTCACCGGGTCACGTTCGATGCGGCCGTCCCACGGGTCGGGCGTCTCCCCGGTGATCCCCGCGACCTCGAGCGCGCGACTGTTCACCCAAGCGCCGTGCACGTCGCGGTTCATCAAGAACACGGGACGGTCGGGCACGATCCGGTCGAGATCTTCCTTGTGGGGCGTCCCCCCGGGGAACAGGTACATCGCCCAGCCTCCACCGGTGATCCACGGTTCGTCGGGATGCTCGGACGTATACGTGGCGATCGCGTCCAGGTAGGAATCCACGGAGTGCAGGTGATCGAGGTTCAGCCGCAATAGGTTCCGGCCGGCGAACGCCGGATGGATGTGGGCATCTTGGAAACCGGGGACGACCATCCGGCCCGAGAGCGTCAGCACCTCGGTGTTCGGCCCCGCCAACTCGCGTATCTCGGCGTCGGTGCCGAGCGCCACGATCCGTCCGTCCTTCACGGCGATCGCGCCCGCCGGACGCCGATCCGTAGCCATCGTGAGCACCGATGTGTCGGCGAGGATCAGATCTGCAGGGTCGCCGGCCGCGGACTCGTTCATGGTGAGGCGGAGCCTACAAGCCGTCCGCCGTTCGGGCGAAGACGTCCCCGCATCGGCTCCAGAAATGCACCCCTTCCGGCCGATAACTCTCGGGGGGATCGGCCAAAGCTCTGCCAGGAGCTCCAAAGGAGTGAGGGCATTGACATCCGCTGCCGCCCGTCCCGCCGTCGGAAGGATGCGTACTCGACGTCACGCGTGGAGCACGCTGCTCTCGTTCCTGCTCATCGCGGGCCTGCTGATCCTGCCCGCTGCCTCTGCGAGCGCCACGAGCTTCGTCGTCGTGAACATGGCCGACTCGGGTCAGGGCTCGCTCCGCCAGGCCATCCTCGACGCGAACGCCAATCCGGGGGCCGATGACATCACGTTCGCCATCCCCGGGTTCCGGCCGCTGATCATCTCCCCAAGCACTCCACTGCCTGCGATCACGGAGCAGGTCTCGATCGATGCATCGACCGAATCTGGTTCGTCGTGCGTCGGCTGGCCTCCGACGCTGAGGGTTTCGATCGAAGGCTCGAGCGCCCCGGCCGGAACGAACGGGTTCACCGTCTCGGGCGGCGTCGGCACAACGATCAAGGGGTTCATCATCCGGCAGTTCGGCGGCGACGGCGTGTCGCTGTCGGCACCGGCGTCGGGCACGACCGTCGAGTGCAACGCGATCGGGACGACTCCCGATCTATCGATCCAGGAAGGGATGCTCGGAGCCGGCATCGCGGTTCGGAGCACCGACCCCAACTCGTCGGCACCCACGTCGATCGTCGGCAACCTCATCATGAACAACGGCGGGCCGGGCGTGCTGGTCGACCAGTCGGCTCGTTCCGTTTCGATCCGCAACAACCGCATCGACTCCAACCTCGGAGTCGGCATCGACCTCGTCGCGAACGGCGGCGCAGCGGGCGGCGACGGCTCCACACCGAACGGCGGGGCGGGTCCCGGAGCGGGCGGCAACGATCTCCAGTCCATGCCCCAACTCTCCGCCGCGTCCTCGGCTTCTGGCGTGACCAGGGTGATGGGCTCGTTGAGCGTCCCATCGGCGGTCGCCGGGCAGTTCGTGGTCGAGTTCTTCACGCAGGACGCATGCGACACGAGACCGGCTCCCGGGGGCTTCGGCGAAGGGGCCCGCCCGATCGGCTCCGTTTCTCTCGCGGGCGCCTCCACACCGGGCCCGTCGACGATCGCCTTCACGGCGAACGGCTTGGACAACACGAACGTCGGTGGATCCGTCACCGCCACCGCGACCGACGGCTTCGGATCGGGGAACACCTCTGAGTTCTCGTCGTGCATCCCGGTCGTCGCCGGCAACGACACCTCCGCGGATCTTTCGGCGGGAGGTAGCGTCAGCCCGGTCGACGTGGCCGGAGGTGGGACGCTGACCTACACGCTCACGGCCCACAACATCGGACCCGACCCGGCGACGGATGCGAAACTCGTGAGCCAGCTCCCGCCCGGGATCAACTTGAGCTCGGCGATCTCGGGCTCAGGTTCGTGCGCAGCCGTCGGGTTCACGGTCACCTGCGACGTGGGAACGGTAGATCCGGGCGCCGATGCCCAGGTGACCATCGTCGCCGTCGCGCAGGACGTGGCCGGCGTCGTCAGCCTAGACAACCAGGTGAGCGTCAGCACCTCCACGATCGACCCGGTCTCATCGAACGACGCAGTCACGATCACGAGCTCGCTCCATGCGCGCCAGCCCAACCTGTCCATCCAGAAGGACGGCCCGGCGCAGGTGGCCCCCGGGGACGCCTTCTCGTACACCATCCACGTGGCGAACGCCGGTCCGGACAAGGCGATGGGCGTCATCGTCACGGATCCGCTGCCTGCCGGCGTCTCGTTCGTCGGCGCCACACCCTCCGTAGGCTCCTGCGCCGAAGCATCCGGGACGGTCACGTGCCCGCTCGGCACACTCGCGAACGGCGCGAACGCATCGATCGGTATCCAGGTGCGAGCCGACGCCCTCCCGGGCACCGACCCGATCGTCGTGTCCAACACCGCGTCCGTGACTTCGGACCGACCCGACCAGAACCCCAACGACAACGTGTCGGCGCCCGTGCTGACGAAGGTCGCACCGGCGAACGGGGCCGACCTGGCGCTCAGCTCGGTCGTCAACGTGCCGAACCCCGTCACGGGCGGTTACGACCTGGGTTCCACCGCGACCGTCACCAACCTGGGTCCCGGCGACGCCACACACGTCTCGCTGACCGACACGCTTGCGAGCGGTGAGTCGTTCGTTGCGGCGGGATCCAACCCGTCGTGCACCGCAGCGGCGAACGTCGTCACCTGCGCGCTCGGCCCGCTGGCGCACGGCGCTGTCGCCACGGTCCTCATCATCACGAAGACCCCGGAGGTGACCACGAACACCACGTTGCACGACGTGTTCGCGGTGGTCACGGCGCCGGAGGACAGCACACCCGCGAACGACACGCTCGACGTGGCGACGGCCGTGCTCGCGCGCCGGGCAGACTTCGCCGCCGGATACGTCCCGCCCTCGAGCGCGACGACCTGGATCACGGATGTCACGCAGTGGAGCCACGGCATCCCGGTCGCGACGATGAGCGATCCGACCGTTGCGTGGGTCGCGGTTCCGGGCGGGGGCCCGGGCGGGCCGGTGACGATCACCGAACGAGCCTGCGGCCTCCCGTTCGTCTGCGTCGCTCCCCGACCCATGAGCGGTTTCCCCTACCCCTACCCCCGGGGTGTGTTCGGCAACCTCGTTTCGATCACCGTCCCGCCGGGCTACGGCGCCTCGAACCCGATCGCCGGCATCTTCCTCGATGACTGGTCGGTGGTCGGTTGGGGATGGGACCCGTTCAAGGTTTCGTACCTGAACGCCGCAGCGAGCGCACCTGCTGCGCTGTCCTGGTGCGAGGGCTGGAGGCATTCGGGACCGCCGTGCGTGTCGTGGCTTGCACGCATCTACTCGTGGTGGAACCCCTTTGCGAACGGCGACCTCCACAGCGTGGTGCGTTTCACGAACAGCGGAACGTTCGGGCGCGGCCGGTAGGCCGCGCCCGGATCACCGGCGTCGATGCTTCCCGCCTGACGTTTCGCCGCGGCTCGGACCACGAGCTCGCCAGACGGCGACGGCCGTCGCACCCGTCCCGTAGACGGCAGAGAGCCCGAACACCACCCCGCTCACGTACGGGATCAGGCCGACGACCGTCGCGATCCCCCAGCCCGCCAAGAACGAGGTCGTCGCTCCGCGGGCCTCTCCGATCAGAGCCCGGCCGACGGCGTGCGCGGTGACCACGGCGCCGACGAACGTCAGGAGGGCGATCGCGAGCAGCACTCCGAGGCCGAGCGGCACACCCACGACCGACGCGATCATGCCGACGGCCAGCACGGGAACGGCAGCGGCGAGCACCAGCCCCCAACCGGCTGAACGCCACGGCGCGGTCAAGACCGCGGTGGCCGTGCGGTCCAACGCGTGGGGCGCCGCGAGCGCGAACAGCAAGCCAAGCACGAGCGTCGACACGGCGACGGCCAGCCACGACAGGAACGCCCCGACGGCTCGAAGCGGTCCACTCAGGTTGAACGAAACGTGCTGGTTCATCCGTCCGCCCACGCTCGCCCCATCTGCCACGATCACGTCATCGTGCGCCAGGACGTCGCCCCCGACCTGTGCCGTGGCCAGCAACCGCACCGAGCCATCGAGCGCGATCACGCTGCCGCTCACCTGACCGGAGACGGTGATCTGGCCATCCAGGACCACGACGTCGCCTCGCACGACCCCGTCCACCGTGACGCGACCGGAGAACACGACGACCTCGCCCACCAATTCGCCGCGGGGAACCACGACCCGCCCGAGGAGGACGACCTGATCCCCCGCACCGCCGGCAGCGGGGCCGGGTGACACCGCGGACGCCGGTGACTCTGTTGCCGACGGAGCCGCAGAGGCGGCGAACGCGGGCAGCGCGGGCGTGACGGCGAGCGCGATCGCGAGCGCCCCCCGCAGCGCGCGTCGTCGGTGCGAACCGGGGCACCAGAACATGGGCGCATCCTAGCGGCGACCCTCCCGGAGTCGGTGGTTCCGGGTACGGTGTCCGACGTGACCCTCGACGTGTTCTCCCCCGCCGTCCGGGCGTGGTTCGAAGCCACGTTCGACGAACCGACCCCGGCGCAGCGCGACGGCTGGTCGGCGATCGCCCGGGGAGACCACACCCTGATCCTCGCTCCCACGGGCTCGGGCAAGACGCTCGCCGCGTTCCTCTGGGCGATCGACCGCTTGGCCGTCCAGCCCACTCCTCCGGCGCTCGAGCGCACGCGCGTGCTGTACATCTCGCCCCTCCGCGCGCTCGCCGTCGACATCGAGAAGAACCTCCGCGCCCCGCTCGCCGGGATCGAACACGCCGCCGATCGCACCGGCGTGCGGCTCGAGCACGAGCCGTCGGTCGGCATCCGCACCGGCGACACGCCGGCGAACGAGCGTCGGCAGATGCTGAAGCGCCCTCCCGACATCCTCATCACCACGCCGGAGTCGCTGTACCTGATGCTCACGTCGTCGACGCGAGAGACGCTTCGCGCCGTTCGTTGGGTGATCGTCGACGAGATCCATGCGATGGCGGCGACGAAACGAGGGGCGCATCTGGCGCTCTCGCTCGAGCGCTTGGAGCAGCTGACGGACGCGCCGCCGCAGCGGATCGGGCTCTCCGCCACGCAGCGTCCGCTCGAGGATATCGCTCGCTTCCTCGGCGGCCAGACCACCGACGGTCCGCGACCGGTGACGATCGTCGATGCCGGACACCGCAAGCCGATGGAGATCGAGGTGGTCGTGCCCGTTGAGGACATGGCCGAGCTCAGTGGCGTCGTCGAGCGAGCCGGCCCGGCGCCCAAGGTCCTGGGTCCGTCGACCGATGGCCGATCCCTCTCCGCGGCATCGATCTGGCCGGCGATCCACCCGAAGCTCCTCGAGCTGATCCGCTCGCATCGTTCGACGATCGTGTTCGTGAACGCGCGACGGATGGCCGAACGCTTGGCGGCACGTTTGAACGAGCTGGCCGGCGAGGACTTGGTCCGCGCTCACCATGGCTCGCTCGCACGCGAGCAGCGGACCGAGGTCGAGGACGCACTGAAGGAGGGTCGTCTGCGGGCGATCGTCGCGACGTCGTCGTTGGAGCTCGGCATCGACATGGGCGCCGTGGATCTCGTGATCCAGGTGGAGTCCCCGGGCTCGGTCGCGAGCGGCCTGCAGCGGATCGGCCGCGCCGGCCACCAGGTCGGCGAGCCAAGCCGGGGGAAGATCTTCCCGAAGTTCCGGGGCGACCTGCTGGAGGCGGCAGTCGTCACGCAACGCATGCGCCAGGGGTTGATCGAAGAGACCCACTATCCGCGCAACCCGCTGGACGTGCTGGCGCAACAGCTGGTGGCGATGTGTGCCGTCGACGAGTGGCATGTCGACGAGCTGGCCGCGATCGTCCGACGCGTCGCGAACTTCGCCGAGATCTCCGACGACGTGTTCGCGGCCGTGCTCGACCTGCTGGCCGGGCGGTATCCCAGCGATGACTTCGCGGAGCTGCGACCACGGCTGGTGTGGGATCGAACGAGCGGGATGGTGCGCGCACGAGAGGGGGCCGGGCGGATCGCGATCACGAACGGCGGCACGATCCCGGACCGCGGGCTCTTCAGCGTGTTCCTGCCGGACGGGGCGCGTGTCGGCGAACTGGACGAGGAGATGGTGTACGAGAGCCGTCGCGGCGAGGTGTTCCTTTTAGGAGCGAGCGCGTGGCGGATCGAGGACATCACGCGCGACCGCGTCGTCGTCACGCCCGCGCCCGGTGAGCCGGGCAAGATGCCGTTCTGGAAGGGCGACAAGCCGGGACGTCCGTTGGAGCTCGGTCGCGCGCTGGGCGCGTTCACGCGTGAATTGGCGACCGGGCGCCGTGCCGACTCGCTCCGGCGACTGCGCGAAGACGTAGGACTCGACGCGCTCGCGGCGGAGAATCTCGTCAAGTACGTCGACGATCAGCGTGGTGCGACTGGCGCCGTGCCCGACGACCGCACGATCGTCGTCGAACGATTCCGCGACGAGCTCGGCGACTGGCGCATCTGCATCCTGTCGCCGTTCGGGCAACGGGTGCACGCGCCCTGGGGTTTGGCGATCGAAGCGCGCCTGGCGGAACGGGTCGGACCCGGAGCGCAGGTGCTCTGGAGCGACGACGGCATCGTGATCCGCTTGCCGGAGGCCGAGGACCAGATCCCACTCGACGACCTGCTCTTCGATCCGGACGAGATCGAGGACGACGTCGTGCGCGTCCTTCCGGGCACGGCGATGTTCGCCAGCGTGTTCCGGGAAGCATCGGCGCGCGCGTTGTTGCTCCCCCGGCGCCGGCCGGGGCAACGCACCGCGCTCTGGCAGCAGCGACAGCGGTCGGCCGACCTGCTGGGCGCGGCAGCCAAGCACCCCACGTTCCCGATGCTCCTGGAGACCACCCGCGAATGCCTGCGCGACGTGTTCGACGTGCCGGCGCTCCGCGAGGTCATGACGGACCTCCGTTCGCGGACGACGAAGCTCGTGGCGGTCGACACCGATCGCGCGTCGCCGTTCGCCCAGTCGCTGCTGTTCCGTTGGGTCGCCATCTACATGTATGAAGGAGACGCGCCGCTCGCGGAACGCCGCGCTGCGGCCCTCTCGCTCGACCCCGATCTGCTCCGCGAGCTCCTCGGCGAGGAGGAGCTCCGCGACCTGCTGGACCCGGCGGCGTTCGACGAGCTGGAGATGGAGCTGCAGGGCCTCGCGGAGGGACGACGCGCAAGGAACCCCGACGACGTCCATGACCTGCTCGTCAGCGTCGGCGACCTGACCTCAGAAGAGATCGCCGCGCGGACCGAGTCCGACCCTGCCCAGTGGATCGAACTGGTGCAGGCCGAGGGCCGCGCCATCATGCTGCGCGTCGCAGGCGAGGAGCGACTGGCCGCGATCGAGGATGTCGCGGCGCTCCGTGACGCGCTCGGCGTGTCCCTCCCTCTCGGTCTTCCGCGCGTGTTCACCGAGCCGACCGAGCGTCCTTTGGAGGCCCTGGTGGCGCGATTCGCCAGGACCCACGCGCCGTTCCTGGCGAGCCAAGCCGCCACTCGCCTGGGCGCGGCGCCCGAGCGTATCCGCGACGCGCTCGAGACGCTCGAGGCCGACGGGCGTATCACGCACGGCGAGTTCCGACCCGGCGGGGTCGAACGCGAATGGTGCGACGTCGACGTGCTCCGCCGGCTGCGACGCCGTTCGCTCGCCGCTCTGCGCAAAGAGGTCGAGCCCGTCGACGCCTCGACCCTGGGACGGTTCCTGCCCGCGTGGCAAGGAGCCGCAGCTCCGTCCGGCGGTCCCGAGGCGCTGCTGGAGGCGATCGCGCGACTCCAGGGTGCCGCGGTGCCCGCCTCGATCCTCGAGCACGACATCTTGCCGGCGCGGGTGCGCGGTTTCCGTCCCGCCGACCTCGACGCGCTCTGCGCGAGCGGCCATCTGGTGTGGTTCGGCGCCGGTTCGCTCGGCGTGGATGACGGTCGCGTCTCACTGTTCGTGCGAGATCGAGTGCGCTTGCTGGCCCCGATCCCCTCCGATGAGCCTCCACAGGGTCTTACCCACATCGCGATCCGCGCTCACCTGGGCGTCCACGGCGCCTCGTTCTGGCCCGACCTCGTCGTCGCCGCCGGAACGGCAGACGAGCACACCGTGCTCGCCGCGCTCTGGGATCTGGTCTGGGCCGGCGAAGTCACGAACGACACGCTAGCGCCGCTGCGTGCGCTGACCGCGAGGCGATCCCGTGCCGTGGCGCGCTCGGGTGTCAGGCCTCGACCGGGCGCGCTCCGGCGAACGGGTCCGCCTGCCGGCGCCGGGCGCTGGTCGCTCGTCGCACCGCTCCTGGAACCGGCCGCGAGCTCCACCGAGATCGCGCACGCCCGAGCGCTCCAGCTGCTGGATCGCCACGGCGTGCTCACCCGCGAGGCCGTGCTCGCCGAAGGCGTGCCGGGCGGATTCGCGGGCGTCTATGGAGTACTGAAGGCTCTGGAGATGTCGGGGAAGGTTCGGCGCGGTTACTTCGTCGCCGGGTTGGGCGCCGCCCAGTTCGCCGTCCCGGGAGCCGTCGAGCGGATCCGGACCATGCGAGAGCGCCGCCGCGGTGAGGAGCCCGCGATCGTCCTGTTGGCGGCGACCGATCCCGCGCAGCCGTACGGCGCGGCGCTCCCATGGCCCGACGGACCCGGACGTCCCGCCCGTCAGGCCGGCGCGTTCGTGGTCTTGGTGGACGGCGACCTCGCCGCTTTCCTCGAGCGCGGCGCGCGGAGCCTGCTCACGTTCGGCGTCGAGACGGACGCCTGGGTGGACGCCCTGGCATCGCTACCGAAGGATGGACGCCTACGCAAGCTCGAGCTCACTCGGATCGATGGCGTTCCGGCCGGCGACTCACCGCTCGGAGATCGACTACGCGAAGCCGGATTCGCGGACGGCTACCGGGGCCTCACGCTCCGCGGCTGAGCTCGACCCTGTCCCGACCTGCGAGACTCGCCTTCATGGAACTCCATGCGAGCGGTACCGAGTGGGCGATCGCGACGCCACACACCGTTGCCACGGACGCAGGCGCGGTGGCGTTCGAACGTGGAGGCAACGCGATCGATGCGGCGCTCGCGGCAGCCGTCACGCTCGCGGTGAGCTATCCCCACAACTGCGGCGTTGGAGGTGATCTGTTCGCGCTGGTCCAGCGGCCCGACGGCGAGACGATCGCCATCAACGCGAGCGGACGCGCTCCAAACGGAGTCGATCCCGACGCGCTTCGTGCCCGTCACGGCACGACGATGCCGGAGTCGGGACCCGACCCGATCACGGTTCCGGGCGCGGTGAGCGGTTGGGCAAGCCTGCACGCGGAGGGCGCCCTCCTCCCGTGGAACGAAGCGTTCGGCGCCGCGATCGCGCTCGCGCTCGGCGGCGTGGTGATCGCGCGGTCGACGGCCGGAGCCCTTGAGGCGAACGGGCAACGCCTCGCCACCGATCCCGGGCTCGCGGGCGTGTTCTTCGCCGACGGTTCACCGCTCCCCCGAGGAGCGCTCTTACGGCAGCCGGCGCTGGGCGACACGCTGCAGCGGCTCGCGACCGACGGCCCGGCGGCGCTCTACGGCGGTCCGATCGGCGAGCGGTATGCGGCCGGACTGCGAGCTGCCGGTTCGCCGATGACCATCGAAGATCTCGCCGCTCATACCGCGGATGTCGTAGCCCCGCTCGTCGGGCGATACCGCGATCTCGACGTTCGCGTCGTGCCGCCGAACAGCCAAGGGTTCGCCTTGCTGGAGATGCTCGCCCTGACCGAACGCTTGGGGATCGATCCCGATCCTTGGGGGCCGGACGCCGGAACACTCGCGCTCGCCTTCGCGGCCGCCAACCGCGATCGGGATCGCCATCTGGCCGACCCCGATGCGATGCGCGTGCACCCCGCGACCCTGCTCGACGAAGGGCACCTCGCCGGCCTGGCCGGTGAGGTTCGCGACGGCGCTCCCGGCGCCGCGGGACATCGCCACAGCACGGGCGACACGATCGCCCTCGTGACGGCCGACGCACGCGGCTGGGCCGTGTCGTTGATCGAGAGCCTGTACGACAGCTTCGGCGCGGGGATCCTCGAACCGGAGACCGGCATCGTCGCGCACGACCGCGGCGCCTGCTTCACGCTCGAGGCCGGTCATCCCAACGAGATCGGCCCCCGTAAGCGTCCCTTCCACACCTTGATGCCGGTGCTCGTACACCGCGACGGCCGCCTGGCGGCCGTATCCGGCTCCATGGGAGGCGCGTCGCAGCCCCAGATCAACGCCCAGAACCTGATCCGAACCTTCGACCTGGGCATGACCGCCGCGGACGCGGTTGCGGCGCCCCGCTGGAGCGTCTGGAACGAGAGCGTTCCGCTGGCCTGGGTAGAGGGTTCGGTGCCCGATGCCACAGGCGATCGGCTCATGGAGGCGGGCTTCCGGGTCGAGGCGAAGGACGCCTTCGATGAGTCCTTGGGGCACGCGCACCTGATCGTCGTGCGGCCCGACGGGTCCTTCGACCTAGGCTCGGACCCGCGCGCCGATGGAGGCGCACTGGCAACCTGAGCACCGAACCGCCAGACTCGCCGTGGACATGGCTCATCACCCCCCGATGTCGAGCCCCGGCAGCGAACTCCGCCGGGTGCGAAGCCTGATCGCCGACCTGGACGGGATCGTCTGGGAAGCTGACGCGCGCACCATGCTGTTCACGTTCGTGAGCGGCGGGTCGACGGACATCCTCGGCTACTCCCCGCAGGAATGGCTGGCCCGGCCGACGTTCTGGGCCGACCACCTCCACCCCGACGATCGCGAACGGATGATCGCTCAGTTCGTGCGCGCCGCCACCGCGGGCTGGAGCTTCGACGCTCAGTACCGGTTCCTGTCCAAGAGCGGCTCCACGATCTGGCTCCGCGACCTCGGGCATGTGGTTCGCGACGTGGAAGGGCGCCCGACGCTCGTCCGCGGCCTGATGGTCGACATCACGAAGCAGAAGCTGATCGAGGAGGAACACCAGGCCGCCGAGGAGCGATTCCGCACCGTGGTGGAACGACTTCCCGCCATCGTCTATCTCGAGGCGATCCAGGCCAACGCGATGCAGGCTGCGGCCGACGCGTCCCGCCCGCTCCTCTACGTCAGTCCCCAGCTGCAGTCGATCCTCGGATCCACACCGGAGGAATGGTTGGTCAATCCGTCGGCGCGTGCCGATAGGTTCGTCGCGGACGACCTGGAGCGCGTCTCGCAGGAGCGTAGGCGCGTCGAGGCGGCCGGCGAGCCCTTCAGCACGGAGTACCGGATGCTCTCGCGCGACGGACGGGTCGTCTGGTTCCGCGACGAGGCCGTGCTGGTGCACGACCACGAAGGGCAGCCGGTCTTCTGGCAGGGGATCATGTACGACGTCACGCAGCAGCGCGAGAGCGAGGAACGGGCTCGCGAAACCGAGATGCGGTATCGCGCGTTGGTCGAACAGCTCCCCGCCATCGTCTACTCCGAAGCCGTGTCGGGAGACTCGCTCGCGGTCACTTACATCAACGCGCGGGTGAGCGAGATCCTGGGGGTGACCCCCGAAGAGTGGATCAAAGACCCCGAGGGCAACTGGCTGGGTCGGATCCATCCCGACGACCACGACATGGTGGAAACGGTGAACGCGGAGGCGTCGCGCACCGGCGAGCCGTACTCGGCCGAGTACCGGATGTTCGCACAGGACGGCCGGCTGGTGTGGATCCGCGACGAGGCGATCCTGGTCCGCGACGACGCGGGCGGGCCGAAGTACTGGCAGGGAGTCATGACCGACATCACGGCTCGTCGAGAAGCAGAGAACAACCTAGCCGAGGCCGAGTCGAGGTATCGAGCGCTCGTCGAGCAGACGCCGACGATCACGTACCTCGATGCGATCGAGGGACCGCCGTTCACGCTCTACATGAGTCCACAGTCGACCACGATCCTCGGATACACACCGCAGGACTGGTACGACGACGACGATCTACTGGACAAGCTGGTCCACCCCGACGACGTTGCGCGCACAGCCCACGCGCCGGAGTCGGTCGGGGTCCACGACGCCACCTACCGACTCATCGCGAAGGACGGGCGGACCGTGTGGATCCACGACCAAGCTCGTCTCATCCAGGACGAAGGCGGCCGGCCGAAGTACTGGCAAGGAGTGTTGATCGACGTCACGGAACACATGCGCGCTCGCGATCTGGAGCGCGATCTGGTGATGGAGCGTGAGGCCGCCCAGCGCCTCCGCGTGGTCGACGAGATGAAGAACACCTTCCTGCAGGCGGTCTCCCACGACCTACGGACGCCGTTAGCCGGCATCCTGGGCCTCGCCGTCACTATGGCGCGGGAGGACCTGGAGCTCCCGGCCGAGGAGATGCGCGACCTGTCCCGACGGATCGCGCAGAACGCTCGGAAGCTCGACCGTCTCGTGACGGACCTCCTCGATCTCGATCGTCTGTCCCGCGGCATCATCGAGCCGCTGTTCCGTCCGACGGACGTGGGAGGACTGGTCTGGGAGATCGTGACCGACTCGGAAGTGCTGACGGACCGCCAAGTGGATCTGAAGACCGAGTCGATCGTGATCGCCTGCGACGCCGCCAAAGTCGAACGCATCGTGGAGAACCTGCTCGGCAATACGGTCAAGCACACGCCGGCGAACTCGCGCATCTGGGTGCGGGTCGAGCCGTGGGAGGGCGGGGCCCTCATCGTGGTCGAGGACGACGGACCGGGCGTGCCACCGGACCAGCGCGAGAAGATCTTCGAAGCGTTCCTGCAAGGAGAGACCGCCTCGCCCCATCTCTCGGGCGTCGGCGTGGGGCTCGCGCTCGTGGCTCGCTTCGCGGAGCTCCACGATGGTGGCGCGTGGGTCGAGGAACGTCCGGGCGGCGGCGCGTCGTTCCGGGTGTTCCTGCCCACCCAACCGGCCGGATATCGGCCAGAACCGATCATCGCAACGGTGGACCCGGGATCGGGCGGCTCGCCGAACGGTGACGGACTGCCCGGTCAAGCAGGCGAGGGAACATCTTCGGAGGACGCCAACCAGGCGTAAGCCTCCTCCTCTTGCGCGAAGTGCAGTCGCAGGATGGCGTACAACCCGTAGAGCAGCCGGCGCAGGTCCATCAGATCATCCGGCGAAGGCCCCTCGTCCGGAAGGTCGCGCACCAGTTGCTCGTAGATCCGCCCCAGGTGCGAGATCTCCAGGTGCGCACGGGCCATGCTCGACAAGGGATCCTCGCCACCCATCGCCTGGGCGACGACCGGGTAGACGATCGACTCCTCCTCTTCCTCGTGCTCCGGGAGCCGAACGAGGATGAAATGACGGACGGCTTCCAACTCGCGCTTGGTCTCCTCCGGACTCATCTCCTCCAAGCGGTCGGCCGTCGTCCGGATGCGTTGGATCTCCGGCGCGAACTCCTGGTGTTCGGCCCGGAACCGCTCCCCCACGTCCGTGGCGGGCGATGGCCGGCGCTGCTGCGCGTCGCCGCGGAGCGCCCGGAGCGCGTTCAGGATCGCGAACACGTCGATGCACTCCTGCAGGATCGCGCCGGCAACCGGCACCAGCAGACCGAATGCGCCCATGATCATGCCGCCGAACGCCAATCCCATCCCGATGAACACGCTCTGTTCGGCGATCCGGCGCGATCGGCGCGAGATCGAGATCGCGTCCACGATGCGATCGAGGCGGTCGACCACTAGAACGACGTCGGCGGCCTCAGAAGAGGCCGTGGCACCCCGCGCTCCCATGGCGACGCCGACGTCGGCAGAGGCGAGCGCCGGCGCGTCGTTGATCCCGTCCCCCACGAAGATCGTCACTCCCTCCTCGCGTTCGGCACGGACGGCGTCGACCTTCTCCGCCGGATCACGCTCGGACAGAACGCGATCGACACCCAGGGCCGCCCCCACCGACTCCGCGACGTCCGGGTGGTCGCCGGTGACCATGACCACGCGTTTGATGCCGGCTCGACGGAGTGTGCGGATCACGCGCGGCGAATCCGGTCTGATCGGATCGTCGATCACGAGCGCACCGGTCACCACGCCGTCGATCGCGACGAACACGCACGAAGATCCGTCGAGCGACGTGCGACGACGAACGTCACGCGCCCGTCGCGGAAGGGGCGCGTCCCCCGACACGAACGCCGCCTTGCCGAGCGCCACGTGATGGCCGTTGACTTTGCCCTCGATGCCCGAGCCGTGCTGTTCCACGACGTCGGTCGGAAAGGTGAGCTCGTGACCGTGGAGCCGTGCCGCGTGCACGATCGCCGTGGCGAGGACATGCGGCGAAACCTGGTCGAGCGAGGCCGCGAGCCGAAGGACGTCGTCGGCCGAGGGCTCCGCGAAAACCTCGACATCGCTCACCTGCGGGACGCCCGACGTCAGCGTGCCCGTCTTGTCGAAGAGCAGGACGGTGCCGCGGGCGATCGTCTCGAGAGCGCCGCCCCCTTTCACGATGATGCCGCGATGCGCCGCGCGCGAGATCCCGGCAACGACGGCGATCGGGACAGCGAGGATCAGCGGACACGGCGTCGCGACCACCAGGACGGCGAGGGCGCGGATCGGGTCGCCGGTGAAGAGCCAGGCCCCACCCGCCATCACGAGCGTCACCGGGATGAAGACCGTCGCGTACCGATCGGCCATCCGCACGGAGGGAGCCTTCTGGTTCTCGGCCTCACGTACCAGGCGGATGATGCCGGCGTAGGTGCTCTCGGCGGCGGTTGCGACGGCGCGGAGATCGAACGCCGACCCGGCGTTCACCGCCCCCGAGCGCACCTGGTCACCCTGGAGCCGCTCGGCGGGTCGCGACTCGCCTGTGAGAGCGGACTCGTCCAAGACCGCGTCGTTCTGCAACACCCCGTCGACCGGCACGACCTCGCCGGTCTTTACGAAGAGACGGTCGCCCGGACGGACCTCGTCGATCGGCCTGACGGCGAGCTCCCCGTCCTCGTAGCGCGTGACCATCTGCGGCGCGCGCTCGAGGAGGGCCGAGAGCTCCCGGCGGGCGCGCCGATCCGCGTAGGTCTCGAGCGCCTGCCCGCTCGAGAGCATGAGCGCGATGATCGCGCCGGTCAGGTACTCGGCGAAAGCGAGCGAGCCCGCGAGCGCGAGCAGCGCGATCAGATCCACGCCTGCCTTGCGCCGCCACAGTCCCACCAGGGTCTCCCAGGTGAGGGGCACGAGCCCGATCGCCGTCGTGACCGCCCACGCCACGTGCGCCGCGTCGTGCGATCCCGCCGCCCACAGGACCCCGCCCGACGCGATGCCGACGATCGAGACGGCGAGCCATGGGTACGTCAGGTCACGAGCCTGACCGTGCTCCGCGCTCATCCCTCGACCCGGTGGAGCTCCGCGGTCAGGTGTCGGGCCATCGGCGTTTCTTGCGTGGCCATGTCGATCTCGTAGCGAAGCACGTCGCCCTCGACCCGGTAGCGCCGGAGCAAAGAGACGGCATACATCCCGCTGCTCGATCGTTCGACCGAGGTGGACGCCAGGTCGAACCCTGTCCCCTCGAGTGGACCCTCGTAGATCTCGGTCAGGCCGATCGGCTGGGCGAGCGTCCACTCGACGCGTCCGCCTTCGCCCGGAAGGAGGAACCCGCGCTCGAAGTGGATGGGCGAGCCATCTTCGGGCGACCAGCTCTCTTGTTCGTACAGCAGGAACGTGTCGCCCACATGCTCGAACCGGAGCCGCTCCTCGTAGTCGAACGGGTCGATCGTGGGGTACTCGCCTCTGCCCGAACCGAGCCACGTCCCCAGGAGGAAGGCAAGAGGAGCGAGGTCGGCGTGGAGCGGGCCGGGAACCAGGTCGTTCACTCGCTCACCCTCCTGAGGTCGGCGTGAAGGTGGTGCGTGATCGGGTGACCGACAGCTGCCATCCGCAGGTCGTACGTCAACGCGTCGTCGGCGACGTGGAAGCTCCGCTCGACGCGCGACACCTCTTTCGCGGTCGGCGACCCTTCGACCGAGAAGGTCATCAGCTCGACGCGCTGCCCGGTGACCGCGCCGATCTCGATCTCGGCGATGCCGAACGGATGGGCGAGGATCACCTCGACTGCCCCGTTCGGCTGCGGACGCCAATACCCCATCTCGGAGTGCAGCGGACGCTCATCGTCCAGGGCCCACGTCCGCTGGGAGTACGCCAGGAACGGCTTCCCGACGTGCCAGAACCGAACCTCTTCGCCGTAGGCGAAGGGCTGGATCGTGGGGTACTCGCCCTTGCCCTCGCCGCGCCATGTTCCCAGGAGGAACGCGAGCGGCAAGTTGACCTCGTGCAGCTTCGGTCCCATGAGACCGAAGCTACCATGCACGCCTCGGCGGACCTGAGGTGTGCCGGGCCCGGTTAGCTCTCGTGGTCCAGACGCTCGGCGATGGTGCCTTGCAGCAGCGCGATCTGGTCGTCCAACGTCAATTGGAACACCTGCGGCGCGAAGTTGAACTCGGGGAAGTGCTGCCAGTCACGCACGGGATGCCGCTCGGCAGTCGCCTGGTCGACCCGCGCGGTCACGCGAGCCAGATCGTGCTCCAGCCGGGCGATGCGTTCGCTGATGTCCGACACGCGGATCGACACGTCGCCTTCGATCACGGTGACGGGATCGGGCTCGGTCTGGGCCGCCTCGACGCCACGCAGGCGGCCCTGCAATGAGTTCAGATCACTCACGACTCGGTCGTGGGCTCGTTCTCCGTTCATCCACTCCCCCTCGGATGTCCTCGAGTGGGCCCCGGCCCGTCGGGGCGGATGGTATGCGGACGCGGTGTCGCGCGGCAAGTCTGCAGCAAGCGGCAGGCGGATGCGGCTCCGTTAGGCTTCTCCGATGGCACAGGTCGCCCGGATCAACATCACGCCGGTCAAGTCGCTCGCCCTGGCGCACCCGGAGGAGGTCCGCGTCGAAGAGACCGGCGTGCCCGGCGACCGCGTCTTCTATCTGGTGGACGAGGATGGGCGACTCTTCTCTGCTCACGATTTCGGCCCGCTCCAGACGATCCATCCCAGCTTCAACGCAGCCGGCGAACGCCTGTCGCTCACGTTCCCGGGCGGGACGGTCGTCGAAGGAGACACGGCCCGGTTCGCGGAACCGTTGGTGACGGATTTCTACGGCCGGCCGGTCCGGGCTCACGTCGTGCCGGGCGAGTGGAACGACGCACTGTCCCGGTTCACGGGTGAATCGGTTCGGCTGGCGCGTTGCGACGTCGCGGGAGACGGCACCGACGTCTACCACCTGTCGCTCGTGTCGCGGGCATCGGTCGCCGAGCTGGCCACGAGGGGCGGACACCAGGGCGAGCTCGACGCGCGCCGGTTCCGCATGACGTTCGACCTCGACGGCTGCGAGTCGCACGAGGAGGACACGTGGGCCGGGCGGCGGGTGCGGATGGGCAACACGCTCCTGCGGATCTACGGCCAGGTCCCCCGCTGCCTGGTCACCACCCAGAACCCCGACACGGGAAGGAAGGATTTCGATTCACTGAAGGTCATCGTGTCGTACCGACCACTGATGCGCGCCGAGGAGCAGAAGGGGATCCCCTTCGGGATGTATGCCGAGGTCGAGCGGCCGGGCCGCGTGCGGGTGGGCGACCGTGTCGAGGTGCTCGGGTAGGGGCGGTGCGCTCGGTGGCCTCCGCCTTGCGGGTGGAGCCACCACCCGGTTCCCGGATGCTGGCTTGCTCGACATCCCGAGTTCGCTGCACCACGCTTCACCCCGTGGAGAGCGCCGTTTCGGAGATCACGTGGCAGCAAGATCTGGCGACCCGTGCCCGACGCCTCTCGACGGCTGTGGTCGCGGGGTTGTCGATGGGCGCGCTGGTGGGAGGGATCGGCGGCCGGATCGCGATGTTCGTGCTGCGGCTCACGTCGGACGCATCGCTCCACGGAGCCGAGACCGACGACGGGTTCATCATCGGTCAGATCAGCTCGTCAACGCTGTTCCTGATCATCGTCACCGGTGTCCTTGGGGTGATCGGCGGGGTCTTCTACCTGGCCGTGCGTTCGTGGCTGCCGGTGCTGTGGCGGGCCGCATCCTTCGGCATGTTCGGCGGCATCGTCGGCGGTGCCGGGGTGATCCATCCCGGTGGGACCGACTTCACGCTCCTGGATCCGCTGCCGCTCGCGATCGCGATGTTCATCGCGCTACCGGCGATCTACGGCGTGGTGGTCAGCCGTGTCATCGATCGACGGCTCCACGGGGACTCGGGTCCGGACGCCTCACCGGTCTGGATCGTCGGCCTGATCCCGCTCGTGGCCATGGGGTTCCTCGGACCGACGGGGCTCGGCCTATCGGTCGGGATGCTCGCGATCTGGATCGTTCATCGCAAGGCACCGCGGATCGCGACCATCTGGGGATCGCGTGTGGTCGTGTGGATGGGGAGAGCGGGCTTGCTCGCGGTGACCGCGGTCGCCCTGGCGTCACTCGTCAGGGACATCACGCAGATCCTCTGAATCGGCTCCTTCGAGCCCGTGGTGCGCTAGCCACCTCCCGCAGTGATGATCAGGTCGCTCGCCAACCCCAGCAGGAATCCCAGCACCAAGCCCGCCAGGACGATCGTCGGCGCGAGCGTTCGCTGGGCGGAGCCCCAGATCTGGCCGACGACGTACAGGATGCCGCCGGCCGCCAGGGCGTAGAAGGCAAGCTCAAGCGGTGCGGACGTGACGTGATAGCCCACCAAGGTGCCGAGGAACGTCGGCCCGCCGGCGATGGCTCCGGCGACGAAAAGCCAGCCCCAGCTCGGGCGGACGCTACCCAAAGGACCGACGATGCCGAATCCTTCCGTCGCGTTGTGCGCGGCGAACCCGACGATCAGCGTTCCCGCCAGAGCCACCTCTCCCGCTCTCGCCGAGACGCCGATCGCGAGCCCTTCTGAGAAGTTGTGCGCCCCGATCGCGACCGCGATCATCATGCCCAGCATCAGGGCCTCCCTGCGCCTGGAGCTCTCCAGGTCGGGGGCGTCGAAGCTCGCGGTCGCGCCGCCTGCGATCGGAGCCGGCCCTCGGCCGAGGAAACGCTGCTCCACCCACCCCAGACCGACCGCTCCGACGGTGAACGTCAGCCCGAACGTGGTGGCGCGCAGAAGGAATCTCGTCCACGACCCTCCCGCTTGCGCGGTGGCGAGCGAGGATCCCAAGATGTCGATTGCCTGCGTCAGCACGTCCCACAAGATGAACACGAGGATCCCGGCGGACAGGGTCCCCAGGAACCCGCGCGTCCTCGGCGACAGCGAGCGGACGCGGCCGAGAGGCAGCCCGAGGAAGATGGTCGATCCGGCGAACGCCCCCAGAGCGGCCGTCTCGCTGAATGTCATCCCTCTCTCACATCCCTGATCGCGGAAGAGAGGTTAGTAAACACGAAGGGAGGCCTTCGTGTCACCTAAGAGGAGTTAGCGCTAGAAACCTTCGTCGTAGTCGTTGTCCGCGACGGGCTCGCCCCACTCCGCTGCTGCGCCACCGTTGACCGCCACGTGGATGAGCGGAGCGTCGCGCGTTCCCCCGTGGAAGTGCCACTCGTCCGCGCCGACATGGATCACATCGCCGGGCTCGAGGAGGTGACCGGCCTCACCACGAGTACGCACGCGGCCGCGGCCCGAGATCGCGTAGAGGAACTGCCCGCCCTGATGACGATGCCACCGCGTCCGGGCACCGGGCGAGAAATGCACGACGCCGATGTTGGTACCGTCGTCGGCGGTCAGCGTGGATCGGAGCCACACCTCGCCGGTGAACCGCCCCTCGTCTCCTCGCTCGAATGTGCCGTCCTGCGCCGCCGAGATCTCCATCCGCTGTCCCTCCTGTTCGGATCCGCTGAGGGTACGACCGAACGACCCTTCCTTTGACGGTCTTGGCGTTCCGCAGGAGGCGACCGGTCAGGAACCGCCGTCGCGGGTCGGCGCATACTTGTCCTGCCGTGAAGCGAGACGAGTTGCGCGCCAGGGACCGGGTCGAGTGGGTCGGACCTGCTGCGCACTCCGGGTGGCCTCAAGATGGGGAGCAGGGCAGGGTGGTCGACCTCGACCCCATGGATGACGTGATCAGCTGGGACAACGGAGCCACCATCGCGCGCGACATCGAACATCTACCGTTACGCCTCGTTCCGGGCGCAGCAGGAGGAGTGGGACCCGCGCGTCGTGTTGGGCGGGGACGGCTCGAACCTCCGACCGACGGAAGATGAGTCCGCGAATTGTCCGCCCGAGAAGCCCCTCGATGCGAGTGGGTGAAGGGATTCCCTCGATGCCGCCGGGACGTTCGCGAGCCATGTGAACGACGCCAGTTCCGCAAGATTGACCGGTTCGCTAGCCAAGACGCTCCTAGGTAGGGCTGCGATAGTGGACGTGGTGGCGCTAGTCCTCTCGATCATCGCGGTGGTGATCAGCGCGAGTGCTCTCGGCTGGCAGATCCGTAGGTGGTGGTGGGAGCAGCAAGTCCGTGTGAAGGTGGGAAGATCGCTGACCTGGGTGAGCCAATTCCCAATCGTCGGTGTTCGCGTGACCAACAACAATCCCAAGTACCCGATAAGGGTGAACGCCGTGGCCTTTACCCCAGCCGCCCAGCAAGAACCTCCGACGCTGTGGTTCAGAAGCGCCGACTACAACCGCCCGAGGCCAATCTACCCCCAGACGCCGAGACCATCGATGTCCCCGGTTGAGCCAATCAGTGAAGTCGATGACCCTCTGAGCCCCTTGTTCGTTGGTTGGATCGAGCTGAAGACAGGTGCCATCTTTCGAGCCGACCCTCATCCTCGACTCACCGCCTTACAGCATCCGGCGTTCAACCAATCTTCCGCCATGGTGCCTCACCACCACGACAACGTTACCTCTACCGTTACAGGCGACGTGGTGGCCAGTTTTCCAGCTACGAACCTCGCGAGCCTAGAATCAGGATCCGATCGACGGGATGAAGGGGCTTCGATGAGCGTTTACCTTCTGCTTTACAGCGGTGGTGGTATGCCGGAGACCGAGGAAGAGACCAAGGCGATGACGGACGCGTGGGGCGCGTGGTTGGCCGGTATCGGTGACTCGCTTGTGGACGGCAACCCCTTCACCCCCAACGCGAAGACTCTTTCACCCGGCGGAGCAGTGTCCGATGGTCCCGTCGGTCCGATGGTGTCGGGCTACTCGCTGATTAAGGCTGGGTCCATGGATGAGGCCGTCGAGATGGCCAAGGGCTGTCCGGCGAAGCTCAGCGGTGCGAGCATCTCGATCTTCGAGGTGATGTAGCCCGGAGTGCAACGAACGTGCCCTAAGGGGATGTGAATGAGCTGACTGCAACGAACCCACAAATCTCACATCTTCCGGTGGGGCGGGGAGGGCTCGAACCTCCGACCGACGGATTATGAGTCCGCTGCTCTGACCAACTGAGCTACCGCCCCGAGGCTTGCCATGCTACTCGCCTGGTGGCCGCTGCCAGGGCGGATCACGCGTGGGCCAGCGGCTTTCCGATCTCCCAGTGATGGCCGAAGGGGTCGGCGACGCGTCCGATGCGCCAGCCATGGTCTTCGTAGATGGCGGCGACCACGGTCGCCCCGGCAGTGACGGCTTGCTCGAACACCGAGTCCGGGTCCTCGACGGTCAGGATCGTCCGAACCGATCCACGTCCGAGCGTCTCGGGGCTGGAAGTGGGATCGTCGGAAACCCAGAAGTCCGCTCCATCGATCGGGAGGTGCGCAACGATCTCGCCTTCGTCGTTCTCGACACGGTGGAGCTCGACCGCCCAGAAGGCAGCCTTGTAGAAGTCCACCGCTTCTGCGCCATGAAGAACCGACAGCCACGGGGCGATGCTCGTGCTCATCCCAAGATCCGCGCGTCGCGGTAACCCGCCGACAGGCCGCTTCCCTGCTCGAAGCGAAACGGGTCGAAGTCTGCGAGCCCGGGATCGAGGTCCAGCGATCCCGTCACCAGGTCGGCGACATGCTTGCCGAGCGCCGGCGCCAGCTTGAACCCGTGACCGCTCGTGCCGGCGTCGACGAACACGTTCGGCGCAACCTGGCCGATCACCGGCTGCCAGTCGGGGCTGACGTCGTACAAGCTGGCCCACCCGCCGTGCATCTCCGACGCCGCCAAGTGCGGCACGCGTCGCACGACCGCGGCGGCCAAGGCCCGCGTCTCGTCCTCGCGGATCTCGGGGTCGAACGCGTCGGGATCCACCTGCGCCGCCGCATGCACCGGACCGACCAGGTAGAGGTCCTCCCCCTCGGGGCGGAAGTAATATCCGCCGATCAGGTCGCCGTGCGCGGGCGCGGGCTCCGCGCTCCCCCAGGCGAACGTCGCGACGACGTGGCGTTCGACCGTGAGCGGAAGATCCACGCCCACCTGTGCGACGAGCGGTCGCGTCCACGGCCCCGCCGCGATCAACAGCCGCGCGCACGAGGTCCCCTCGCCGTCATCGGTCGTGATCGTCACGCCGGCCTCCGATGCATCCACCCCCACGACACGGACGCCCACGCGCGCCGCCGTTCCGAGCCGCACGGCGCGGCGGAACAGCCCGTCGGTCGACGCATGGGGATCGGCGTAGCCGGCGTTTCGCTCGAACGCCCCGATCCCGATGCCGTCCAGATCGAACGCTGGATACGCCTTCGCGAGCTTCGAAAGGTCGAGGATTTCCGTGACGATCCCCAGCTCGTTCAGGCGCTCGGCTGAAGCTCGCACGCTGGCGTCGTCCTCGGGCGGATGCAGGTACAGCAACCCCGTGCGGCGGAAACCGGCGTCGACGCCCGTCAGCTCCTCGAAGTTCTGCAGCATCGCAATGCTGTCGCGAGCGGCACGCGCCAGGAACGTGTTCGTGTAGTACGCGCGGCAGATCGCGCTCGACCGTCCGGTCGGGCCACCCCCCGGCGTCCAGCGCTCGAAGATGACGACCTTCACGCCGCGCGACGCCAAGTGATACGCCACCGACGCGCCGTGCACCCCGGCGCCGACGATCCCGACATCGAACGTGTCCACCTCGGGAGCGTACCGCCTCGCTCCGATACGCTCGATCAGCGATGGACCACGTGACATCCCCCGACGGTTCGCGGATCGCGTACGTACGAAGCGGCGAGGGCTCGCCGATCGTGATCGTCGGCGGCGCGCTGAACGACCACGCCTCGGCGGCACCGCTCGTGGCGGAACTCGGGCGCGACCTCTCGGTGATCTCGTACGACCGTCGCGGCCGAGGCGAGAGCGCGTCGTCGATGCCGTGGTCGCTCGCCAACGAAGTGGCGGATCTGCGTGCGCTCGCCGAGATCGCCGGCGAGTCGATCTTCGTGTACGGGCAATCGAGCGGAGCGATCCTCTCGGTCGAAGCCGCCCTCGCCGAGCTGCCCATCAAGCGGCTGGTCCTCTACGAGCCGCCTTACGTCGCGGATCCGAACGACCCCCATGCCCCACCAGCGGACCTGGCCGACCGCCTCCGAACGACCCTCGATGGCCCGGGCGGTGCCGATGCCGCCGTTCGAGAGTTCCTCCGATTGGGACCCGGCCTCTCCGCGGACGCGATCGAGGGCCTGTCGACGAGCCCGACCTGGCCCCGCTTCCTGTCGATCGCTTTCACGCTGCCGTGGGAGGCCGAGATCGTCGGCGACGGCGCCATCCCCGCGGAGCGATTGGCGTCGTTCGAGACGCCGACGCTCGTCCTCCAAGGGAGCGCGAGTCCTGCGTGGGCACAGGCGTCCACCGCGGCGCTGGCAGATGCGCTGCCGCACGGCGTGCTCGTCGTGCTGGAAGGCCTCGATCACGGCGGCGCCCTGGCGGCTCCGGGACGCGTCGCTGCCGAGGTGCTTCGATTCCTATCGAAGCGATGACGTCATCCTCCGCCGATCGGCGGCGACGCCTGGAACGTCCGCTGAAGCCCGGCGATCAACTGCGCCTCTTCGCTGGGTGAGAGCTTGGCCGACCAGTGGATCGCGGAGTAGAACCACGGTGGCATCGACCCATCGCGGATGGTGCCGGCCACATCTCCGGCGCCGTCCTGGGGCCGGTTCCATTCGCTGAAGTTCAAGGACGCACGCCCGGCCTGTACATCCCGTTGCACGAGCCACGAGAACGGCGCGATATTGGTGTACCAGTACCAGTTCGTCTGGTTGCTATGGCAGTCGAAGCACGCCGTTCCGACCAGGGCGCGCGTCGTCGCGCTGTCCCACGCCGGCCGTCCCGTGATCGGGGGGTTCGAGTGGTCGTGCCCGTACGGGATCAGCTGCATCGATGCGAAGACGGCCAGCAGGATCCACAAGACGCGACGGATCTGATGCGGCAGGCTCTTGCGAGCTTCGACTTTCGCTTGCATCGCGGGAGGCATGCGACGCCTCCTTCCGGATCGGTTCCCTCCCAGCCATGTTGCGGCCGAAACGCCTCCGGTCCCTTGGGCCTGATGACCCGGCGATCGACGGACCTCTGGCTCAGAACCCGACGGTCAGTTCCAGTCGGCGTCGCTCCATGATCGGGCTGTGAAGCTCGAGCTCGACCAGGATCGTGCGGCCCACGATGTGCCGCTCCAGGATCGCCCGCTCCAAACGCCGGAGGACCACCCCGCGTAGGTCGCGGTCAGGTCGCCCCATCCGGATGAGAGCCAGGCATCCGATGACCAGGACCGAGCCGACCAGGAGCGGGCGTCCCAGAGCTGTCCAAGCGCGCCGACCTCGCCGGTGATCATGGTCATGGTGCCGGTGGTCGTCGAAGCAGCGTAGACGTGCAAAGAGCCCCGGCTCGCCTCGAGCGACCCCAGGCCGGTCGACGGCGTGAGGCCGACGTTCGCGGGGGCGAACACGGTGTGGGCCATCGCGGCCCGCACGGCAACAGCGATGTTGATCAACCCCGCTCCCGAGCCGGGCTGGACGTTCAATCGCGACGCTGTGCCGATCAAGAGGGCCTTGAGGTGGTTCGGATCCAGACCTGGATCGACCTGCAGCAGCAGCGCGGCTTCGCCCGAGACGATGGCCGCAGCCTGCGACGTCCCGCTCCCCTTGATGTACGTGCCGGATACGATCGCCGCCGGGTGAGCCGTCGCGACCGTGCTGTTCGGGGCGAGGTCCAACACGATCGTGATCCCCGGTGCGATCAGGTCGGGTTTGGCGAAGCCATCCTGCGCCGGGCCGACGCTCGAAAAGGAGGCGACCACATCGTCGTTCGCCGCGATCGTGTTCTTGAGATCGGCGGCACCCACGGACAGCACATAGGGGTCGTCGGCGGGCTTCGTGATCGTTCCCGACGCGCTCCCCGCGTTGCCCGCCGAGACGACGACGAAGATCCCACTGAACCAGGTTCGCTCCACCGCGAAGTCGAGGGGGTCGATCGCTCCGTGACATCCCGGTGCACGATTCCCCTGAGACGCGCGGTGAGTACTACGCGATCATGTGGCGCTCGGTCGAGCGACTCGAGCACCGATCAGCGATCTCCTGGATGTCTCGCGGGTCGAGGCCGGGAAGCTGACGCTCGAGTCGAAGCCGTTCGAACTCGGGCAAGTCATCGACGCGTGCGTGCACCAAGCGCATCGCGAGCTGGGCGCTCGCCCCGTCCAGGTCCTCGGACGGGAGCAGGCTCTCTTCGTCGTCGCGGACGCCTTCCGTGTGGAGCAGGTTCTGATGAACCTTCTGTCGAACGCGTTCAAATACTCCACGCCCGGGTCGCCGATCGAGGTGCGGATATCCGCGACCGGCATCTTCGTGACCGTGGACGTCCACAACGAAGGAGACGGGATCCCGGTCACGGACCAACCGTACGTGTTCGACCGCTTCTACCGGACCGACTCGGGCCTCACTCGAGAGGTCGGAGGAGTGGGGCTGGGTCTGTTCATCTGCAAGCGGCTCGTGGAGGTCATGGGAGGCGAGCTCTGGCTCCAGTCGTTGCCGGGACGGGGATGCACCCTCTCCCTCACGATGCCGCTGGCACCCTCGCAGAGCGGCGTGTCGGAAGCACCCGGATCGGTCCCGGCTCGCACGAGCTGACAGAGCCGGAGCCCCGGCGATTTGGGAGGATGACGGGGTGAGCCGCACGCGGACCGAGTCCGACAGCTTCGGCGAGATCCAGGTCGACGCCTCCCGCTATTGGGGCGCCCAGACCGAACGTTCGCTGCATCACTTCGCGATCGGGGATGCCGCCTCGGAGCGGATGCCGCTCGAGGTGACCCGCGCGATGGGCGTCCTGAAGAAGGCAGCCGCGCTCGCCAACATGGAGTGCGGGCACCTAGATGCAGCGATCGGCGACCTGATCGTCGCGGCAGCGGACGAGGTCATCGACGGCAGGCTCGACGATCACTTCCCGCTCTACGTTTGGCAGACGGGCTCCGGCACCCAGACGAACATGAACGCGAACGAGGTCATCTCTAACCGCGCGATCGAGATGGCCGGCGGCGAGCTCGGATCCAAGCAACCGGTCCATCCCAACGACCACGTCAACATGTCGCAGTCGTCGAACGACACGTTCCCGACCGCGATGCACATCGCCGCGGCGCAGACGATCGTGGAGCGCCTGCTCCCGAGCGTCCGCACGCTCCGCGACGCGCTCGCCGCTCGCGCGAAGGAGTTCGAAGGCGTCGTCAAGATCGGGCGCACGCACCTGCAGGACGCGGTGCCGCTCACCTTCGGGCAGGAGTTCGGCGGATACGTCGCGCAGCTCGACGCAGGCATCGAACGGATCGAGATAACGCTTCCCGGCCTGTACGAGCTGGCGATCGGCGGCACCGCCGTCGGCACCGGGCTGAACGCGCCGCCCGGGTTCGGCGTCGCCTGCGCGGCGAAGATCGCGGAGCTCACCGGCCTGCCCTTCGTACAGGCACCGAACATGTTCGCCGCTCTCGCCGCCCACGACGGGCTCGTCTTCGCGTCCGGCGCGCTCGCCACGCTCGCGGGTTCGCTCATGAAGATCGCGAACGACATCCGCTGGCTGGGATCCGGTCCTCGCAGCGGCCTGGGCGAGCTGGTCCTGCCCGAGAACGAACCCGGCTCCTCGATCATGCCCGGCAAGGTGAACCCGACACAGTCCGAGGCGATGACGATGGTCGCGGTCCAAGTCTTCGGCAACGACACGGCCGTGAAGATCGCGGGCTCACAGGGCAACTTCGAGCTCAACGTGTTCAAGCCGGTGATGATCCGCAACCTGCTTCACTCGACGAAGCTCCTGGCCGACGCGTGCGGCACGTTCCGCGAGTTCTGCGTCGAGGGCCTTCAGCTCGATCGCGAACGGATCGAGGACCTCGTTCACCGCTCGCTGATGTTGGTAACGGCGCTGACCCCCAGCCTCGGGTACGACAAGGCGGGTGCGATCGCGAAGAAGGCTCACCATGAGGGAACCACCTTGAAGGAGGCCGCGCTCGCGCTCGGCTATCTCTCCGAGGAGGAGTTCGACGCGGCGGTCCGGCCGGAGGACATGGTCTAAGCCGGAACGAAGTTCAGCAGGAGCTCCATCGTCCCGTGGTCCTGCACCGAGACGAACCCGGAGTTCGGCGCCTCGATCTGGTAGTCCGAGAAGTTGATGGCGACGCTTCCGAGCACCTGGATCGACCCCTTCGTCCACGACGTCTGCACCGGTACGCAGATCGCCCTCGTCACGCCGTGTAGCGTGAGCGTGCCCTCGGCGGCCGCGCTCACCGTGTTGCCCTTGGGCGGTTGGGCCGCGAACGCGATCGGCGACGCCAGGACGAACTCCGCCTGGGGAACGCGTCGGTCTCCAGGCCCATCGGGCGCAGGCGTTCGTCGCGCATCGACTTGTCGCTCGTGAGCTGGGTCATGTCCGCAGTTACGTCGACCGCGGTGATCTGCAGACCCGAGACCTCGAGCTGGCCGTCGACGGCGGTCGTGCGACCCACGGCGTCGCTCGGCGCCGGCAGGATCGAGAGTTGCTCTCGCACCCGGTAACCGACGAAGGAGTCGGACCCCGGCGACACCTTCCACGTCCCGTCCAGCGAGCTCGAGCTCGCGTGGTCGAGCTCGAGCTCGTCGTCGGGGTGCAGTCGGCAGTGGTGCCCGGGACAAGCTCACGGCGGCGGGGCCGCTGCCCGCGAGCGCCGAGAACACGGCGTACCCCACGGTGGCGATCGCGACCACCACGACCGCCACGATCGCGATCCATCGGTTCCGACCCATCCGAGCCACGCCGTCTCTTCCACCAGATCCGAACGCCCAGTCCACCAGGACCGCCTGGGGATCGTCTGAAGGCTCGCGTAACGAACGTGGAGTTTGAACGGCGGTTCAGAGGAGGACGAACCCCGCAGGATTCCGAAAGCCACCCGGTTCCGGCGCGCGTACCCTTTGTGTGGAGAGAAGGGGTGGCATGACGCTGTTCGAAGGTGTCTCACCGAGCCCGCACCTGCAGCGGCGCATCCGCGAGGTTCAATCCTTCCTCGAAGAGAACCTGGATCGAGATGTCGATCTGCGGACGATCGCCCGAGAGGCGTCGCTCAGTCCCTACTACTTCACCCGGCAGTTCACCGCGTACGTGGGCGTCCCGCCCTATCGCTACTTGATCGGCCTCCGGATCGATCGCGCCAAGAACCTGCTGCACGAGTCGGAGCTCACCGTCACCCAGATATGCCATCGCGTCGGCTTCAATTCGCTCAGCCACTTCACCACGACCTTCCGCCAGCACACGGGTCTCAGCCCGTCCGCCTATCGGCGACGTCGTGACTTCGAGCAGGAAGCGTTCCGCTTCGGCCTCATCACCGACCGTCTGGTGCATCAGCCGAACAAGCGGATGAGCCTGTAGAGGACGAAAGGCCCGGGTCCCGCCGAGAGAGGTGTGGCTC
>JBOGVK010000231.1:0-4354 GCA_050692375.1 Actinomycetota bacterium | reverse complement strand
ATGCAGTACGGAGGACGTTCCGAGGGAACGCGGGCGGTGAAGAGGTCCTGGTCGATCCACGCCGATGCCCACCGAGATTCAACGACCGCGGGGTCGTACTGGGGCGGCATCTCTTCCGCGGGGGGATCGGGCACGTTCATGGCGCCGAGTCTACGAAAGCTCCTCAGCGACGGTCGACGCACCTACACTCGACCGGATGCACACCTGCCCAGCCTGTAGCGCGGAGAACCCTGAAGGCGCTCGGTTCTGCGCCGCCTGTGGGAGCACGCTCGGCGCACTTTGCGGAGAATGCGGGACCTCTCTGCCCGCGGCTGCGCGCTTCTGCCCTGCGTGCGGCACCGGCACGACTCCGGATCGCCCCGGAGTCGGCGCCGAGCGGAAGCTCGTCACGGTGCTGTTCGCCGACGTGTCAGGCTCCACGGCCCTCGGAGAACAGCTCGACCCCGAGCGCATGCGCGAGGTCCTGGACCGGTTCTTCGCGGCGATGCGGGAGGAGATCGAGGCTGAGGGAGGGACCGTCGAGAAGTTCATCGGCGACGCAGTCATGGCGGCCTTCGGTGTGCCCACGGCCCACGAGGACGACCCGACACGGGCGGTACGGGCGGCGGCACGGATGCTCCGCCGCCTCGAAGAGGTGAACGCCTCGCTTGCGAAGAGTCACGAAGTCAGCCTCCAGGTTCGCATCGGGGTGAACACGGGCGAGGTGCTCGCAACGATCGATCCGCATCCCGGAGAGGCCATGGTCACCGGAGACACGGTGAACGCGGCGGCTCGGTTGCAGTCGGCCGCCGAGCCCGGGACGGTCGTCATCGGCGAACGCACGGCCCGCGGCGCACGCGGCTCCTTTCACCTGGAACCCCTGGGCCCGCTCGAGCTGAAGGGCAAGGCACGCCCGGTGAACGCGTTCGTCGTCGCCGAAGAGCTCGAGGAAACGGCCGGGCGAGGTGTGCCAGGTCTGCATGCGCCTCTCGTCGGTCGCGACGCCGAGCTCGAACTGCTCCGAAGCATCTATCGACGCGCGGTCGCCGAGGGTCGGCCGAACCTCGTCACGGTGTATGGCGACGCGGGCTTGGGCAAGAGCCGCCTGACGCAGGAGTTCCTGGAATGGCTCGAGGGGATCGATCCCGCGCCCCGGACGATGCGCGGTCGCTGCCTTCCCTACGGGGACGGCATCACGTATTGGCCGCTGGCGGAGATCCTGAAGTCGACGGCCTCCGTCCTCGATACCGATCCCCCCGATCTGGCGCTCGAGAAGATCGCGAAAGTGAGCGACGACGTCCTCACCGACGAGGTCACGTCCGATCGGGCCCGGACGACAGCCGCCCTCGCCTACACGGTGGGCGTCGAGGATCCCGCCTTCGGGTTCGGCGAGATGGATCCGCGTGAGGTTCGCGTCGAGCTCCACGCCGCGTGGCGGTCGTTCTTCTCCGCCCTGGGCGCCGCGGCGCCCACGATCGTCATCGTCGAGGACATCCACTGGGCGGACGCCGAGCTCCTCGATCTCCTCGACGAGCTCGCGGAGGGTGTCTCCGGGAGCGTGATGTTCCTTTGCCCCTCGCGCCCGGAGCTCACCTCCCGCAGGCCCGGATGGGGGGGAGGCAGACGCAACTTCTCCTCGATCGCGCTCGATCCACTCGGTCTCGACGAAGCCGAGCATCTGATCCGCGCGTTGCTCGCGATCGACGACCTGCCCGACGGCGTTCGGTCGCGGATCCTGGAGCGTGGAGAAGGCAACCCGTTCTTCCTGGAGGAGATCCTTCGCCACCTGATCGACGTGGGGCACGTCTTCTTCGAAACCGGCCGGTGGCGCGCCACGGATGCGGTCTCCGAGGTGGAGATCCCCGACACCGTGCAAGCCGTGCTCGCGGCGCGGATCGATCTCCTCGAGCCAGCCGCCAAACGTCTCCTGCAGGGCGCCGCCGTCGTCGGGCGCGACTTCTGGCCCGGCCCCGCTCGTCTGCTGGGCGGGGTCGAGGTCGACGACGTCGATGCCACGTTGCGCGTGCTCCAGGACCGCGACCTGATCGTTTCCCGGCTGGCGTCGCGGATCTCCGGAGAGCGCGAGTTCACGTTCAAGCACGTCCTCACGCGCGACGTCGCCTACGAGAGCCTCCCCCATCGCGAACGCCCGTCGGCTCATGCCAACGTGGCGGCGTGGATCGAGGGAACGGCCGGAGACCGTGTCGGGGAGTTCAACGAGTTGCTCGCCTACCACTTCAGCACCGCGGCTCGCGCCTCCCGCCAGGGAGGGACCGACGACGCCGAGTCCGAGCGCCTGCGATCCAAGGCGTTCGCATACCTCGTGGACGCCTCGACCGACGCTCGGCGACGGCAGGTGGTGAAGAAGGCACAACGACTAGCCGATGACGCGCTCGGGTTCGCGTCCGGTCCGATCGAGCGCTCGCTCGGGCTCGCCGCGCTCGGTCATGCGTCCTACATCGGAGGGGACGGAGATCCCGCATGGCACGCGTTCCGCGAAGCGGCCGAGCTGCGAGCGAGCGCCGTTGCGGCACCCGACGCCGTCGTGGCCGATCTCGCCGGCCGGGCCTGCGACATGCCCACCCGATGGCCCGGCTCGATGAGAGCCGTTCCCTCGGAAGAGGAGGTCCGGGCCAGCCTCGACCTCGGCCTCACGTATCTCCCCGAGGGCGCGAGCGAAGAACGGGTCAAGCTCCAGATGATCCTAGCGACGTGGGCCTTCGCATACCCGGAACGTGGCTTCACCGATGAGGAGCTCGGCGAGCTTGAGCGGGCCGGCCTCGAGGCCTATGAGACGGCGATGCAGCTCGGGCTTCCGAACCTCGCCTCGGCGGCACTCGACGCCGTTCAAAGCGTACCGGGATCGCAGGGCCATTGGGCGCGGGCGACGGAGTACTCGCACATGCGCGAGCAGCTCCTTCCGGTCTTGACCGACCTGGATGAGGTGGGCGACGTCACCGCATGCGCGGCCTGGGACAGATTCGAGGTCGGCGCGTACAGGGAGGCGGAGACCTGGGCCTCGGAGGGCGCCGCGCGGACGGACGTTGCGGTGACGTTCCGGCTCCACTCGTGTGCCTGGCGGTGCGTCGCCCGTTTTCGGTTGGGCAACTGGGACGGTGCGATCCAGGACTACCGGACGATCCGTGGGCTCCTCGACGAACGCCAGGACGAGCCGCCCTACTTCGTCTCCCACGCATACGGTGCGGCGTTGCTGATCGACCACGCTCGTGGCGCCAGCGCCGAGATGCAACGGCTGGCCGACCGGCTGAGCCCGCTCGAGTCCACGAGTGGGGGACGGTTCACCCGGCTCCGTCCCTGGTTGGGGATGCTGTTCGTCGAGCGGCTCGATTTCGCAAAGGCGCATGAATTCCTCGACGATCTGCTCGCCGGATGGCGCATCCACGGCGGCGAGGTGCTCGAGGCGCGGTGCGAGTTGGTTCGAGCGGAAGAGGCGTGGGAGACGGCACCCTCAGTGCTCATCGATTCGCGGACCTTCGCGGAGAGGGGCGGGTTGCCGGTGCTGGGGCTCTTCGCGGACCGACTGGAGGGACACACGCTGATCGCAGACGGCGACCCCGCGCGAGGGCTCGAGCTGCTCCTTCGGGCTCGTGACGGCTTCGCGACACATGCCGCTTCGTACGAGCGCGCCCGAACCGAGGTCGTGCTCGCGGATGCGTTCCGTGCCCTGGACCGACCTGGCGAGGCGAAGACGGCTTCTGACGACGCGCAACGAGAGTTCGAACGACTCGGAGTGACCGTTCCCGCCTAGGCGGAGCGTTCGCGGCGTTCGCGCTTGGACGGCGCATCGCGCGGCACGAGCGTCGGGTTCACACCGTTGAGGACCACGTCGCGATCCACGCGGCACTTCGTGATGTCCTCACGAGAGGGCAGCTCGTACATCACGTTCAGCAGCACCTCTTCCATGATCGCTCGGAGGCCACGCGCACCCGTGCCCCGCAGGATCGCCAGCTCGGCGATCGCTTGGAGCGCCTCGTCGTTGAACTCGAGCTCGACGCCGTCGAACTCGAAGAACCGCTGATACTGGCGGACCAGGGCGTTCTTGGGCTTGGTGAGGATGTCGATCAGGGCGCTCTCGTCCAGGTTGTTCACGCTGGTGATCACGGGAAGGCGTCCGACGAATTCCGGGATCAACCCGTACTTCAACAGGTCCTCGGGAAGGACCTTGCCCAGGATCAGGCCCATGTCCTTCTCGTTCGCGCGGCGGATGTCGGCCCCGAACCCCACGCCCTTGTTCCCGATCCGGCTCTCGATGATCTTGTCGAGTCCGGCGAACGCTCCACCGCAGATGAACAAGATGTTCGTGGTGTCGACCTGCAGGAACTCCTGCTGCGGATGCTTGCGGCCGCCTTTGGGT
>JBOGVK010000230.1:0-5649 GCA_050692375.1 Actinomycetota bacterium | reverse complement strand
GCCTTGCCCCCGGTGGTGGTTTCCGGGGACCCGAACATCACGCCGATCTTCTCGCGGAGCTGGTTGATGAAGATCGCCGATGTGTCGAACCGCGAGAGCGTGCCGGCGAGCTTGCGCATGGCTTGGGACATGAGGCGCGCCTGGAGGCCGACATGGGTGTCGCCCATCTCCCCCTCGATCTCCGCCCGAGGAACGAGCGCCGCGACCGAGTCCACCACGACGAGGTCGAGCGCCGCCGAGCGGACGAGCATGTCGGCGATCTCGAGCGCCTGCTCGCCGGAGTCCGGTTGGGAGACCAAGAGCTCGTCGATGTTCAGGCCGAGCGCGCGGGCGTACGTGGGATCGAGGGCGTGCTCCGCGTCGATGAATGCGGCGATGCCGCCCCTCGCCTGCGCCTCGGCGATCATGTGGAGGCAGACCGTGGTCTTGCCCGAGCCCTCAGGCCCGAAGACCTCGATGATCCGGCCGCGCGGGATGCCACCGACACCGAGCGCGATGTCGAGCGCGAGCGACCCGGTCGGGATGACCGTGATGCCGGCCCCCATCGGGTGCTCACCGAGCTTCATAACTGCGCCTTTGCCGAACTGCTTCTCGATCTGCTGCAACGTGACGTCGAGCATCTTGTCCCGATCCATGCCTGAAGCCTCCTTCTGACCCCTCGGCTCGCCGGTGAGGAGGATCCGGCGACGCTCGTCTCCCATCGCGGAGACCTTACCGAGTGGCTCTGACATAACTTACACTCCTGTCATTCGAGAGGGCAGACCCCTCCAGACGGCCGACGTTACTCGAACAGATGTTCGGACACAAGCACCTTCTTCACCCGCTGAGTGAGAAGAAGCGGATCGCCTCGTATCGAGGGCGCGGCCGCCGGAGATGACTCCGGAAAAGGACCAGCCCATCGACGTTGAACGACCCAGCGGAAACCGTCGTCTCGGTGAACCCGTGCGGCAATCTCACGGGCGGCTCCGAGCGTGCCACCGTGAGATGCGGATGGAAGCGTCGCGCCTCCAACGGGAACTCTCGCGCGAGCGCCGCTTCGAGATCTGCAGCCAGCGCGGCAAGCCGATGATCCGGGTCGTTCACAGCGACCCACAGGACGCGAGCCCGACCGCCGATCGGAGACGCGCCCAAGTTCGTCAGCCGCGCTTCCACCGGCGCGTGGGCCGTGGCAACCGCGCCGATCGACTCCTCGATCCACGGCACCAGTTCCCGCGCCGTCGGCCCGAGGAACGTCAGGGTGAGGTGCCAGTTCTCGGGCGGGATCCATCGAGCTTCCGGGAAGGTCTGACGCCAGGGTTCGATCGCGGTCGCGACAGAGCGCTTCACGTCGTCGGGCACATCAACGGCGACGAAGAGCCTGAGTGCCCCGGTCTCGCGCGCGCCCGAGTCGTCGCCTCCCACCTCCGGCGCCTCAGATCACGCGATCGCTCGCGGGCAGCGTCACGTCCTCGAGATATCGACGAACCAGGTCCAGCCCGGCCTGCTCCGCCCAGCGGCGCACGCGCGCGCGTTCTCCGGGCACCGTGAACCCTCGAGCATGCCGGATCTCGTCGGTGTCCAGGGCCGCCCACACCGTCCCCGGTTCCGCGCCTGCATGCGCTTCGGGTCCGGCGGCCCCGGTGAGCGATAGGCCGACGTCGGCGCCGAACACCCGGCGGGCGCCCGCCGCCATCTCGCGAGCGCACGCCTCGCTCACGACACCCGGACCATCGATCGTCTCGCGCGACACGCCGAGCACGTCGCGCTTGGCATCGGCCGTGTAGGCGACGGCGGATCCGAGGAAGTACTCCGATGCGCCTGGAACGGAGGTGATCCGCGCCCCAACGGCGCCCCCGGTCAGCGACTCGGCGCACGCGAGCGTTCGACCCGACGAGCGGAGCAACCGCCCGACCGCGGCTTCCAGCTCTTCGTCGTCGGTCGTGAAGACGTGCTCCCCCAGTCGGACGACAACCTCGGCGATCAGCGGAGCGAGCAAGAGCTCGGCGGCCTCTCGGTTCTCCGCCTTGGCCGTCAAACGCACCTTGACCTCGCCGGAAGAAGCCAGATACGCCACGCTTGGATTGGCCGAGGCCTCGAACAGATCACGCAGCATCTCCGCGACCCGCGACTCCCCGAGGCTCGCGGAGCGCAGCGTTCGCGAGACGATCGTCGAGGGCCCCGCCAGCACCGCGAGCGCCGGCAAGATCGTGCCCTCCATCATCTCGATCATCTCGACGGGGACGCCGGGCACGGCGTACAGCCATCTGCCATCCGGCAGCTCGGCGACGAGTCCCGGCGCCGTGCCGCGATCCGGCGTGATCGTCCGAAGCCCTTCGGGCACGTCGGCCTGTCGGAGATTGCTGAGAGGCATATCGCCCCGCCCGAATCCGGCGAACTTGGCTCGGAGTTGATCCTCGATCTCGGGATGGCGCACCATGGTCGCGCCTAGGAGCTCCGCGATCGCGTCCCGCGTGAGGTCGTCCTCGGTCGGGCCGAGCCCGCCGGTCACCAGCACCACGTCAGAGCGATCCAACGCGAGCCGGAGCACGTCCACGACCCGCACCAGGTTGTCGCCGACGACCTGGTGGTAGACGACGTCGATCCCGATCCCCGCGAGACGCTCGGACATCCACCGAGCGTTGGTGTTCGCGATCTGGCCGAGGAGCAACTCGGTCCCCACGCCGACGATCTCGGCCCTCACACCCCCGCCGATGGCGTCGCTCCCGCGCTCGTCCCGAAGCTGAACGTGTCCCCCCACGGCCGACCGGGTGTCCCCGGTATGCCGTGATCCACGCCGTTCACGGTCAGGTGGATGGCGCCGCCGTCGGTCACTCGCAGGACCATGCTCGTCTCGGCCATGAAGCTCCGCGTCTCCCCCGCACCCATCGAATAGGTCGACACCACCCCATCCGACGTCACGCTGACCCGTACGTAGGCGACCGCTTGGATGACGGTATCGATCGAGCGATCGAGCGGCTGGGGCTCGGCCGCGACCGTGGGCAGCGTCGCCGGTGCAGGCGCGGAGTGCGCCCGGGACAAGAACCCGAACACGACCGCGATCACCAACACGGTTCCCGCAAGGAACACCATGAGCAATTGGTTGTCCCTGATCCTGGTCGCCGCGATCGCTCGCTCGACGCGGCCGAGCTTCGCGGGCGGCGGCGGTTCGCCAGGTTCGTCCGCATGTTCGGCGTACGCCCCGATCACCTTCTCCGGAGAGAGCCCCAGGTATTGCGAGTACGTTCGCAGCGACCCACGCACGTAGACGTCGCCCATCAGCGCGTCGAAGTCTTCCGACTCCAGGGCGCGCAGCTGATCCTTGTTGAGCTTGGTGTCGCGGCTTGCGGCGTCGATCGTGATTCCCCGCCGCTCGCGCGCCTTCCGCAGGGCGGAACCGACCCCGATCATCGAGTCCTGCACACGACCTCCGGTTATGGATCCCGGACCATGGACGCCGGCCCAAGACGCCAGCCAAGATGCCAGCCCTAGACGCCGGCCCAAGATGCCGAGATGATAGCGCCCCCTCGTTAGACTCGGTCCATGAACCCCTCGAGCGAGGTCTTCACGATGGTGGTGGAGATCCCCAAGGGCTCACGCAACAAGTATGAGTACGACCATGACGGCGGCGCGATCTTCCTGGACCGCATGCTCTTCACATCGATGCAGTACCCCGCCGACTACGGCTTCATCGAGGGCACGCTCGGTTTGGACGGCGACCCGCTCGACGAGCTCGTCTTCGTCGGCGAACCGACGTTTCCCGGCTGCCATATCCACGCGAGACCCGTTGGGCTGTTCCGCATGCGACGAGAAGGGAGAGGACGAGAAGGTGCTGTGCGTCCCACTGCCCGACCCACTGTGGTCCCACGTGGAGGACATCGACGGGCTGCCGACGAACCTGCTCAACGAGATCGAGCACATCTTCCAGGTCTACAAGGATCTGGAGAGCCACAAGGTGGGCACGAACAGTGATGAGGACCGCGCGAGCGCCATGCGGGTGATCGATGCGGCGCGAGCTCGCCTCCGCACGCGGTGAGCACGGGGGCGCTCATCACGGGCGAGCGGATCTTCCTGCGCCATCCTCGAGCTCGCGATCGAGAGCGATTCCTGGAGCGTGTCGATGCGAGTACGAAGCTGCACGGTCAGTGGGCCGCGTATCCCCCGACCGACCCTGAGGCATTCGCCGGGTTCCTCCGGCGCTCGCGCCGCGCCGATGTCGAGTCCCTGTTGGTCTGCCGGAAGGATGACGACGCGATCGTTGGGGTATTCAACATCTCTCAGATCGTCTACGGTCACCTCCGCAGCGCGTACCTCGGCTACTACGTATTCGAGCCCTTCGCCGGACAGGGGTACATGCACGACGGGCTCCAACTGGTGCTTCGGTTCGCGTTCGGGTCGCTCGGTCTGCACCGGCTGGAGGCGAACATCCAGCCCGAGAACGAGTCATCGATCGCGCTGGTCAAAGGGGCCGGTTTCCGTCTAGAGGGCTACTCACCCCGCTATCTCAAGGTCGCCGGACGCTGGCGGGACCACGAGCGATGGGCGATCCTCGCGGAGGACCGGCCGCGGCGGGCCGAGGGGTCAGGGCGCACGACCTAAGACCAAGAACCGCCGGGATATCGCCTTCCGTCCGCTGCACGAGGGTCCCGGGGTCACTAGTGTCCCCCCGGGGAGGGAAGGGGAACGATGGATCGCGACGCCGACCGAACGCGGGAAGGGGCAGCCGAGGGTTCGCCGCTCGGCTCGTTCTCCGAGCGGGTCACGACGCCCGATCTCCTCTCGGAGGGACCGGTACGGTTCCTGCTCGTCTCCGGGGACCAGGACGACGGCGCGTGGGGCTTGGTCGGCTCGTTCTGGCTCTCGATCGACGGCGACCGGGGCGGGTTCTTTGTCTCTCCGCAGTCGCTCTGGCGCGGGAGCGAGATGGTCCGCAGCTACAAGAGCGCCCGCTCGCGTGGCTGGACCGACGGTGACATCTACGCGTACTGGCATGGGCAGGTTGGAATCTCTGGATCCTTCATGATCGATCCGCAGCAACATGCGGACAACCTGTTCCAGGTCGCCCGGCGCGTCGGCGCGCTCTAGTCGAGTCTCTGGCCACGCCGAGGGTTAGGCGCTCCGGCGGTCCTCCCACTCTTCCCAGGTGATCAGCACGTCGCGGGCTTTCGAGCCCTGACCCGGACCGACGACCCCCTGCTCTTCGAGCAGATCCATCAACCGGCCGGCTCGGGCGAACCCGACCTTCAGCTTGCGTTGCAGCATGCTCGTGGAGCCGAGCTGCGATCGGATCACGAGCTCTGCGGCTTGCTCGAGCAGGTCGTCGTCATCGCCCGCGCCGTGTCCACCCGTTTCGACCCGATCCATGGGCGGCAGGCCGAGACCCTCCACGCTGTTCTCGTAGACGACCTCGCGCTGCCCGCGAACGAATCGGCTGATCTCGTGGATCTCCTGCTCGGTGACCCAGGCGCCCTGCAGTCGCGTCGGCTTCGAAGCGTTCGCCGGGGCGAAGAGCATGTCGCCGTGACCGACCAGCTTCTCGGCGCCGTTCATGTCGAGCACCACGCGGGAGTCCGCCTGGCTCGATGTCATCAGCGCGACACGTGATGGGATGTTCGCCTTGATCAAGCCGGTCACCACGTCGACCGACGGGCGCTGCGTCGCCACCATCAGATG
>JBOGVK010000229.1:0-5332 GCA_050692375.1 Actinomycetota bacterium | reverse complement strand
CACGACGTCCGCGCCGTCGTGATGCACGGGAACATGTCGCAGAACGCCCGCGAGCGCTCGCTCGCGCAGTTCGAGGCGGGCAAGGTCTCGACGCTCGTCGCGACGGACGTCGCCGCCCGCGGGCTCGACGTCGACGGGATCACGCACGTGATCAACTTCGACCCGCCCGAGGACGAGAAGGCCTACGTCCACCGCGTCGGCCGCACCGCGCGTGCGGGCCGTGGTGGGACGGGCATCACGTTCGTCACGCCCGAGAAGCGCTCCGACGTCGGCAAGATCGCCAAGGTGCTCGAGCTTCACGTCGAGTTCGGCGAAGCCGGGTTGCGGATGGATGCGCCGCGGCCGGGTCCGTCGAGAGGCCGTGCGTCGCGGCGCATGGGAGACGGGCCGCGCCGGTCGAGCGAAGGGAACCGCCGCCGGAGCTAGCGGGGCCCCGTTCGCCGCGTTGGTAAGGTCTGCGCCGGCTCGACGAACGGAGACGGCGATGCGGGAGGAGCGAGGGGCGCTTCGCGAGGCTCTCGGCACGATCGGCGTTTGGAGCTTCACCCTCGAGACCCTGTCGGCCGCCGATGAACGGGTCGCGGCCCGGGAGATCGAGTCGCTCGGGTATCCGGCGATCTGGTTCCCGGAAGCCGTCACGAGCCGCGAGGTCTTCAGCCACGCGAGCCTCTTGCTCGAAGCTACGCACCATGTGGTCCTGGCGAGTGGCATCGCTAACATCTGGGCGCGCGACCCGGTCGCGATGGCGAACGGATCGCGGATGCTCGCCGACGCTTACCCGGATCGCTTCCTCCTCGGCATCGGCGTCAGTCACGACGGATCGGTGACCCGACGGGGCGGCAGATATGCGCAGCCTTTGGCGCACATGCGCGGGTACCTGGACGCCATGGACGGCGCGCCCTCCTCGGCGCCCGAGCCGGCGGGAGCACCGTGGAGGATGTTGGCGGCCTTAGGTCCGAGGATGCTCGAGCTGGCCGCCGAGCGCTCCCTCGGGGCGCATCCCTACTTCGTTCCCGTGGAGCACACGGCGTTCGCCCGCTCACGCCTGGGGCCGGAGCCCGTGCTCGCGGTGGAGCAGACAGTGGTCCTTGAGACCGATCCCACGGAAGCGAGGCGCGTGGCGCGGATGTTCGCCGTCGACTACCTCGAAACGGTCAACTATGCGAACAACCTGCGCCGCATGGGCTGGACCGATGACGACGTGCGGGGGCAAGGAAGCGATCGGCTGATCGACGCCGTGGTCGCGTGGGGTGATGTGGATCGCATCACGAGCCGCGTGCGCGAGCACCTCGACGCCGGCGCCGACCATGTGTGCGTACAGGTGGTCTCCGACGGCGATCGCGACGTGTGTCTGCCGCAGCTCCGCGAGCTCGCCCCAGCGCTGCTCGGTCTCTAGCGGTCGTCGTCCGGCCGAGTCACGTCGACCACGTCGGCCCCGAGGGTGTCGATCAAGGCGACCGAAGCCATGTGCAGGTTCGCGCCGTGCGCGCCCGCACCGATCGCGACGCGATCCCGGCCGCGGATCGACGCGTCGGCGATCACCGACCAGGCGCGCGTCGCGCCGAACGGCGTGATCGTCCCCCGTTCGTAACCGGTCGCGGCCTTGGCCTCGTCCGCGTCGGGCAGCGAGAGGCGTTTCACGCCGAGGATCGCGCGGAGCTTCGGCCAATCGATCTGCCGATCACCCGGCACCAGCACGAAGATGTAGTCGTCGTCGGCGCGGCGGATCACGATCGTTCGGAGGAGCTGTCCGAGCTCGATGCCCTGAAGCACGGCGCTCTCCTCGGCGCTCGCGGGCCGCTCGGTGCGGACCAGGTCGAACGAGAGACCCACTGCCTTGGCCGCCCGCGCGCCTGCCGGCCCCGTCACGCGTTCCGCTCGAGGGCGATCACCGGGATCACCCGCGTCGTCTGCTCCTGATACACGCCGAACTGCGGAACGCGCTCCACTCCACGAGCGAAGAGCCGGTCTCGCTCCTCGCCGGTGATCACGGTCGCCCGCGCCGCGAACTCCTCGTCGCCGACCTCCACGGTCACCTCCGGATCTGCCATCACGTTGTAGAGCCAATCCGGGTTCTTCGGACCGCCGGAGTTGGATCCGAAGACGCACACCCGGTCGCCGTCGGGCATGTAACCGAGCGGCACGGTGCGGCGGTCCCCGGTCTTCGCTCCAGTGGTGGTCAAGAGCAGCAGCGTGGCGCCCTCGAAGGGTCCTCCGACCTTGCCGTGGTTCGCCCGGAACTCGGCGATGATCTTGGTGTTCCAATCGTCTTCAGACACCGACGTCTCCTTGCTTCGAAGGGTCGTAGGAGGCAACCATAGCCGCGTCCTCGGTAGTCCCGGGTCTCTCGATCCTTCGCCCGACCGGAACCAGCTGCGGTAGCTGTGCGTTGAGGCATCTGGAGGATGCGATGCAGGCTGACGCGGAAGCGGTCCGGCTGGAAGGCGGTGTGCTGGCGGAGCTGTACGTCAGTCACGCGCCCGAGGCTCTTCGCTTGGCCTACCTGTTGACCGGCGATTGCGGCGCGGCCGAGGACCTGGTTCAGGACGCGTTCGTGTAGCTCGCCGGCCGGCTGCTGCACCTCCGGGATCCGGGAGGGTTCCACTCGTGCCTGCGGGTGACCATGGTGAACCTTACCCGGTCGCATTTCTGTCGACGCGGCGTGGAACGTCGATACCTCGAGCGACAGGCACCTCCGGAACACCCGATGCGGCCTCCTTCGCCTAGGGCCGCTGCCGGCCGGTCGTACAGCGTTATCTCCTCGCCGACGACGCTGCCGTGTGCTCGCCCGAGCCCGTTTCTTCAGCGTCACCGGCTGACATCGCTCCGTTTGTGGTTGAGTTCCGCTATGGACGTCGAACGACTGCGCCGCCTTCCGCTCTTCGAAGAGCTCGATCATCACGATCTCTCGCAGCTCCTCCGCTGGGTGCGCGAGGTCGAGGTGACGGACGGGACCCTCTTGTTCGAGCAAGGTTCGATGCCGCACGACCTGTTCGTGATCGAGGAGGGAACCGTGGAGGTCCTCCACGACGACGAGGTGATCGCGACGCTCGGACCCGGTGACGTGGTCGGGGAGATGGCTCTGCTGAAACTCGTGCGTCGGTGGGCATCGGTCGCGGCCAAAGGGCCTGTTCGCGCCGTTGCGCTGGACGCCGACGACCTGGCAGCGATGTCGGAGCAGATGCCCGAGCTCGCGGATCGGCTCCGCGAAACGATGGCGAGCCGCGACCGCCAGAACGAGGACTGACCGCCCGAGCGGATGACGGCGGTGTCATGAGCGGACGCGTTCGTTCGTGTCTTTGCGTATCCCCGGCCTTCCCCCATGACAGTCCTGTCATGACTCTTGTCTCCACGCGCATTCGGTCCCAAGGTCGCGTCGCCGAGGTGGTGTCGGCCGTGTGCCATGCGTACTGCATGGCTAGAGGGGGAGGGTGGCATGAGGCGAACGATCCAGGGTGGGTGGAAGGTAGCCGCGTTGGTGGCCGTGGTGATCCTCACCGCCACCGCGTGTTCGAAGTCCTCGACTCCAGCGACGGCGTCGTATGACGTCTTCGCACAGCAGTACCGGTACCACGGCATGCCGGCGTCGATCCCGTCGGGCGACTTCCAAGTCAACTTCTCGAACAAGGAATCGTTCCCGATCGTGCACGAGATGATCCTCGCCGCGCTCCCGTCCGGGGATTCGGCGCAAACCGTGATCGACAGTGCGAAGGCTGCGGGATGCACGGGCGGGGGACCGTGCGAGAGCCAGTACCTGCACTTCGGCGAGATCGACGATGTGTCGACGGGTGCAACGATCTCGCAGGTATTCAACCTTCCTGCGGGCACCTACTTCTTCGCGTGTTGGCAACAGGGCACCCAGAGCAACCCCGACTCTACGACCGATCCACCCCATGCCTCGAAGGGCATGGTGTTCACCTTCACGGTGACCTGATCGACGTGACGCGAGTGACTCGTCGGCGTGCGGCGGGCGCGAGGCCGGCATGGCTCGCGCTCGCCTTGGGGTCGCTCCTGCTCTCCGGTTGTGCCAAGCAGGGGATCTCGCCTCAAGGCCAAGAGGTCCATCAGCTCTACGTCGTCATCATGATCATCGCGGCGCCCGTGTTCCTGGGCGTCGAGGCGTTCCTGATCTTGTGCATCCTGCGCTACCGGAAGCGTGACGAGGCACCTCCGCCGCAGACGCGCGGCGGTAGCCGGTCGCTCGGGGTGTTCTTCGCGATCCCGGCGGTGATCGTCGCCGTTCTCTTCCCGTTCGGCGAGTCGACGCTCATGCGGATCCAACAGGCCGAGACGCCTCAGGTGCAGATCCGGGTCGAAGGTTTCCAGTGGGAGTGGACGTTCCTCTACTTGCAGGAAGGCATCTTCGTCAGCGGCAAGACGCTCGTCAAGCCTGCCGAGATGGTCCTGCCGGTCGACGAGCCTGTGAAGATCACGCTGACTTCCCGCGACGTCATCCATTCGTTCTTCGTGCCCGACCTCCTCTTCAAACGCGACGCTATCCCGGGCCGGACGACCTCCTTCGAGTTCACGCCGACACAGCTCGGGACGTTCCCCGCACAGTGCGCGGAGTTCTGCGGCCTGTATCACTCGAAGATGACGTTCGACGTGAAGGTCGTGTCGTCTCCCGACTATCAGGCGTGGATCGAGCAACAGCGGAAGGCGGCCCAAAGCATCACCTGTAACTCCAACGGCACGGCCCTTTCGCTCGTGGCGCACAACATCTCCTGGAACGCCTTCTGCCTTGCGGTTCCCGCGAACACGGCGTTCGCCGTGACCATCACGAACCAGGACAGCGGGATCGAGCACAACTTCTCGATCTACGACAGCTTCTTCGAAAAGAAGAACTACTTCACCGCACCGAGGATCACCGGTCCCGCTTCAGAGACCGTCAACGTCGCCGGGTTACCGCCCGGCCACTACTACTTCCAATGCGACGTCCACGGCCCCGCGATGTCCGGGGCGTTCATCGTCCAATGAGGATCCGGATGGGGGAGCCCACATGGCCGTGACCGAGGCTCCGTCGAAAGAGCTTGCGCCCGAGCCGGAACGCGGGCGGCTGCTCGACTGGTTGAAGACGACCGACCACAAAAAGATCGGGATCCTCTACATCTGCACCTCGCTCGTTTTTTTCGCGCTCGGCGGGATCCTCGCGCTCTGCATCCGTACGCAGCTTGCGACCCCGAACGAACACCTGCTGACGAAGGGCTCCTACAACGAGGCGGTGACGATTCACGGGACGACGATGATCTTCCTCGTGATCGTCCCGATCCTCGCCGGGTTCGGGAACTTCCTCGTCCCGCTGATGATCGGCGCGCGCGACATGGCCTTCCCC
>JBOGVK010000228.1:0-3924 GCA_050692375.1 Actinomycetota bacterium | reverse complement strand
CCGGCGACCAGGCGCAGCGTCAGCGCCACCCGCGTCTGGATCGCGAGTGCCGGATGACAGCAGGTGAAGATCAGCCGGAGCCGGTCGTCCTCGATGGCGCCGAGCGGCTCGGTCGGGTCGTCGTCCTCCAACATCCGAGCCTCCTCCTGCTTGTCGTCGCGCTTGTGCTCGCGCCGGATCCGGTCGATAGCCTTGCGGGTGGCGGTCGTGGTCAGCCAGCCGCCGGGGTTCAGGGGGACGCCGTCGGCCGGCCATCGCTCGACGGCGGTCGCGAACGCCGCGGCCGCCGCCTCCTCCGCGATGTCGAGGTCGCCGAAGCGCCGGGTCAGGGAGGCGACCACCCGCGCCCACTCCTCGTGGTGGACGCGCGTGATCGCCTCCCGGGCGCTCTCTACCGGAACGGCCGCACCTCGATCTTCCGATTGCAGGCCTTCGACCCATCGGCGGCGAGCTTCAGCGCCACGTCGAGATCGGGGGCCTCGATGATCCAGAAGCCGGCGAGGTACTCCTTCGACTCCACGTAGGGGCCGTCGGTGAACACCGGCTTCCCATCGCGGTTGTCGATGACGGTGGCCGGGTCGGGCGACCCGAGGCCGCCGGCGAAGACCCAGTGGCCATCGGCCTGGAGCCGTTCGTTGAAGACGTCGATGGCGGCGTCCTCGGTCGCGGTTGCCGGGCCGGTCCCGTCGTCGATCACGGAAAGCAGGTACTGCATCATCCGTTCACCTCCAGTGGCTCGGCGCCCCTCGTGGGTGCCGCTCACCCCTGCTACGAACACCTCTACCCCGATCCGACATCGCCTCCCGGATCTCCTTGAACCACCGGGTTCAGAGGGACAGGGCCAGGGGGTGTTGGGGTTGGTAGAGGCCGACCTCGCTGCCGCCAGGGAGGCGGAAGGTCGTGACTGAGCCCCATCGCGCATCTTCCCTCGGCGAGAACTCGACGCCTTTGGCCTCGAGGATCGCCATCTCCGCCGTCAGGTCATCGCAGATCAGGAAGAGCTGGCTAACGGGAGACCCTTCTGTGGGGTGCACCGCCAGCTCTGCGGGTGGGAGTTTGAAGATGAGCCACCCGTGACCCGCGTCGACCGAGGAGAATCCGAGAACATCGGCGAGGAAGGCACGGTCTGCCTCCGCGTCGCCGCTGTAGACGATGACATGGGCACCGAAGATCACGGTCGACTCCTCATGGCTCGGTCGGTCATCATCGCAGGCCCGGTGCGAGCTCAACCGAGATGCGCGCTTGGACTTGACCCTGACGTTACGTCAGGTCGTACCGTTTCATCCATGAAGCACGTCGCGCCCGATCACGGCCTCCGTATCGGCGAGCTCGCGGGGCGCGCCGGGCTCACCGTTCGCACGCTGCACCACTACGACCAGATCGGGCTCGTGCGGGCATCGGACCGGACGGATGCCGGCCACCGGCGCTACTCCGAGGCCGACATCCGCCGGCTGTACCAGGTCGTGGCGCTCCGCTCCTCGGCGTGCTGCTCGCGCGGATCTCCCACGCCCTCGAAGGCGACGGGTTCACGCTGAAGGACCCGGTCTCGGCCCAGCTGCAGGCGGTCGACGCCGCGCTCATTCGCGCGCGGCGCCTGCGACGGCGCCTCCAGGGGATCCTCGAGGTGCTGGAACGCTCCGACGACCCATCGGTCGAGGAGCTCACGCAGATCATGGAGGTGGTGACGATGCACGAGAAGTACTACACGCCCGAACAGCTCGAAGCACGACGCCAGGAGGTGGGCGACGAACAGATCCAGGCGATCGAGCGCGAGTGGGCCGAGCTCTCGGCCGCGATGAAAGGCAAGCGCGACGCCGGCGTCGAGCCGTCCGATCCCGAGGTGCGGGCGCTCGCCGAGCGCTGGGCCTCGCTCACCGAACGCACGATCGCCGGTTTCACCGGTGGCGACCCGGCCATCGCATCGAGCCTGGGCCGCATGTATCAGGAGGAAGGTCCGGAGAAGGCCTCCCGCGGCACGTTCGACGCCGACCTGTTGGAGTACGTGACCCGCGCCCAGATGTCAGCCGACTAGGAAGTCGCGGCCGGTCATACTGATCGACCAGACCGAGTTGGAAGGAGCGGGCGGTGTCACTTCCGCGAACGACGGGCGGCTACGCATTGGGGCCGGACGAAGGCGAGGCCCTCTGGTTCAACGGCGGACTCGGCGTCCTCAAGGCGACGAGCGAGCAAACGGGCGGGCGGTTCGCTTCGATCGAGTTCCTGGCGCCGCGGGGATTCGCATCTCCGCTCCACATCCACCGGGCGGAGGACGAGTTCTTCGTGGTCCTCTCGGGCGAGGTCCGGGTTCAGCATGGCGACGCCGTGACGGAGGCAGTGGCCGGCTCGTTCATCTACGGTCCGCGCGACGTTGCGCACGCATTCCGTGTCGATTCGGCGGAGGCTCGGCTGCTCCTGTTCTTCGGACCCTCGGGAGTTGAAGGGTTCTTCCGCGAGGGCGGGAAGCCGGCGGGGTCCCTCGGTCTGCCACCCGCCGATGAGGAGTTCCTCGATCGACAGGCGCTGATGGAGCTCTCCAGCCGCTACGACCAGGAATTCGTTGGTCCCCCACTGCCGCCCAAGGACTGATCACCGCCTGATCGAGTCATTTGACCCTGACGGCGCGTCAGGTCGTACCGTCGCTCTGTGAACTATGTTCGCCTTGGAGTGACGGACCTCACAGACCAGCTGCACCCCTCAGAGTAGGCTCGTCGGTCTCGACCTACATCACATGAGGGGAGTGATGTAACCTGGCCGATGTGAAGCGGCTCCAGATCATGATCGATGAGGACCTCGACCAGATCCTCGAGCGGATGGCCCTGGACCAGGGCACGTCGAAGGCCGCCCTGATCCGCAGGTTCGTGCGCGAGCAGGTCGCTCCGTTGCCGCCGATCCAGGAGGACTCCCTCTGGGAGATGGTCGGCGACATCAGCGTCGAAGCCGCCTCCGTGGACGACGTGGTCTACCCGCGTTGATCTTCGTCGATACGTCGTTCTGGATCGGCCTCGAGAACGATCGCGACGCGCATCACCCGCAAGCGACGGCACTGCTCGGCGCGATCACCACGGCGCAGCTCGTCACGTCGAACCACGTGCAAGGAGAGGCGTGGACGTGGATCCGGCGTCGCGCCGGTCATCGCGATGCCGTCCGGTTCCTGGATCGGATCGAGCGCTCCCCCAGGCTCAGGATCGTGTCCGTCGACCATGAGCTCGAGGAGCGAGCGTGGACGTGGCTCCGCAGGCACGATGAGCGCGAGTACTCGTTCGTCGATGCGACCAGCTTCGCGCTGATGCGGTCGATGAAGATCAAGGAGGCGCTCGCGTTCGACGGCGACTTCACCGCCGCGGGTTTCCGCGAACTGCGACCGTAGACGACATCCGGAAGATCGATCGTCGGATAGCAGCTCCGGGTCAGCTCGGGCTGCGCCTTTCGAGGTGGGCCTTGATCTTGGCGAGGTCTCGGTGAAGGCCCGCCGGGATGTCCTTCGAGAGCTTCCAGCTCGTGAGCTTCGCCAAGAACGTGGGCTCGACGATCTCGGCACTCTTGGTGAGCGTCGTCGATCCGCCGTCGCCGGAGAGTGAGAACCGATGACGTGCGAGTCCGAGCGCCCCTTTGGACTCCCAAGCGAACGCGCTGCCGGGTGAGAGCTCCGTGACGGTGCTCTGCTCGCGCTGCGTCCCGAACTGCTTCGCCGTCGTGGAGAACAAGGTGCCGACCGCGACCGGCCCTTCCGTCGTCTTCGTCACCTGGAGACCGTTGCCCGACCACTCCGCGTGGCGCGGGAAATCTGAGACGTAGTCGAACACCTGACCGGCCGGCGCATCGATCGAGATCCGATCCTCGAAACGCTTCACGATGACCTCCTGACATGACCGCGATCCGATGTCGGAGGGTAGTGCGACCACGCGGCCGTGTCGAACGAACGGC
>JBOGVK010000227.1:0-15214 GCA_050692375.1 Actinomycetota bacterium | reverse complement strand
CCGTATCCACAGAGGGAAATGACGGAGGTCGAGGGGAGGGGCGATCCACACCCGGAAGGAGAGAACAGCTCGCAAGGCAGAACACCACGATGAAGGGGGGTACCGTTGAAACGCATAGTGAAACTGATCGCTGTGGTGGCGGTCCTAGGGATGGCCGCGGCAGCCTGCGGTGGAGGTGGGAGCAACGGCGGAGCGTCAAGCAGCGCGAGCGCGCCGGCCACCGGCGATCTGTCCGGCGGCACGCTTCGGATGGCGCAGATCAGCGACGTCTCCGCAGCGTTCGATCCGCAGAAGGAGTACTACAGCGTCACGTGGGAATACATGCAGTGTTGTTTGCTCCGCACGCTGATGTCGTACAAGGGCGTGCCGACGGACCAGGGCGGGACCGAGATCTTCCCCGACCTCGCGTCCGCACCTCCAACGGTCTCGGCCGACGGCCTGACCTGGACGTACTCGATCAAGCCGGGCGTCCACTACGGCGATCCCTTCACGAATGTGGAGATCACCGCCCAGGACTTCATCCGGGCGCTCATGCGGACGGCGAACCCGAAGGCGAACGTCGGCGGGTACTCGTTCTACTACAGCGTGATCAAGGGCTTCGACGACTACGGTGCCGGCAAGGCGACCACGATCTCCGGCCTGACGGCGATCGACGACCACACGCTTCAGATCGAGGTCACCGCTCCGACCGCGGACCTCAACTACCGTTTGGCGATGCCGACGGCCGCGCCGATCCCTCCGTCGCCCAACGGCAACGAGCCGCTGGGAGTGGCCACCGGGCACGACAAGAACTACGGCCGCTTCCTCGTCGCTTCTGGTCCCTACGAGTTCGAGGGCTCCGACGCGCTGGACTTCACGCTCGCCCCGGGTGACCAGAAGGAAGTGTCCGGCTACGTGCCCGGACGGTCGATCGTCCTGGTCCGCAACCCCGGGTGGGACGCCTCCACCGACTCGTTGCGTCCGGCCTACCCGGATCGGATCGAAACCGCGATCGGTGGTGACGAGGCAGACCTGTACAACCAGGTCCAGGCCAACACCATCGACTACGTGGTCGACGGCGTTCCGCCTGCCGACGTGATCCGCAAGTACCAGACCGACCCCAGCCTTCAGGACAAGATCACCGCCTACCCGTCGGACGGGCTTCGGTACATCTCATTCAACTTCCTGGTGCCGCCGTTCGACGACGTCCATATCCGCAAGGCGCTCAACTGGGCGTTGGACAAGCAGGGGATGCGACAGCTCCGAGGTGGTCCCGCCACGGGTGCGATCGCCGGGCACATCATGGTCGACAGCCTGGAGAACAACATCCTCAAGGACTACGACCCATATGCCACACCGAACTCGGCCGGTGACATCGCGAAGGCCAAAGCCGAGATCGCGCTGTCGAAGTACGACACGAACCATGACGGCATCTGCGATGCCCCCGAATGCAAGGGGATCCTCGCGGTGACGGACAGTGCGGACCCATACCCGAAGCAGGCCGCGCTTATCGAGTCGACCGTGGAGCAGCTGGGGATGTCCTTCGACATCAAGCAGCTGGAGCGGACGACCATGTACAACAAGTGCGTCGACCTGGCCACGCACTTCGGGATCTGCCTGGGTCCGGCTTGGGGCAAGGACTACCCCGCCGGCTTCACGTTCGCGAGCCCGCTGTTCGGGGCTGAGAGCCTCTACCCGAGCTGCTGCAACTACAACGGGTTGGGCGCGACGGCGAAGCAGATCAGTGACTGGGGATACACGACCGTGACCTCCGCTCCGAGCGTGAACGACAAGATCGACGCGTGCGGACAGGCGGTCGGGGATGCGCTGTTCCAATGTTGGGCTGACTTCGACAAGTACCTCATGGAACAGGTCGTTCCGTTCGTGCCCTATCTGTTCGACAGCAACGTCCGGATCTTCTCGGACAACGTGATCAGCCACTCGTTCGATCAGTTCGCCGGTCTGGATGCATTCGACCAGATGGCGGTGAAGCACTGACGGAGGAGCGAGCAGATACGGATTGAGATGCATGACGCACGAGGTGGAGGGGGAAGCGGAAGCGACCCCCTCCTCTCGCGCCGGAACGAGCGGATCGACGAACGGGAGGTGTAGCGGGTGGGCAGGTACCTGATCCGACGGGCGCTCTTCATGATCTTGGTGCTCTTCGTCGTCTCCCTGCTCACGTTCCTCATCTTCGTGAAGCTCCCGGCCGGAGACCCTGCACGCCGCGCGGTGGGTCGTACGACGACCCCGCAGCAGATCGAGGCGGCCCGCAAGGCGTTCGGCTTGGACAAGCCGCTCTACGTCCAGTACGCCCGGTTCGCGAAGGGGCTGATCCCCTGGCCGGGCCTCTTCCTGTCGAAAGACGTCTACTACTCGTACAGCAACTTCGTGCCGGTCAAGGAAGAGATCTTCCGCCGGTTACCGGTGACGATCACGCTGACGATGGGCGCCGCGCTCCTGTGGCTGATGATGGGCATCCCCATCGGCATCGTGTCCGGGATCAAACGCGGAACGTTCTGGGATCGGTCCGGCATGTTGTTCGCGTTGATCGGTGTGTCCATGCCGGTGTTCTGGCTGGGGCAGCTGCTGCTGTACTTCCTCTGGTTCAAACTCAAGATCGCGCCGTCGTCGGGCCTCGAGATCGACTCCAACATCTGGCAATCGATCGCCCAAGGCAAGTTCATCCTCCCGTGGATCACGCTGTCGGTGACGTCTGCCGCGTTCTATGCCCGGATGATCCGCGGGAACCTCATCGAGACGATGAGCGAGGACTACATCCGCACCGCGCGGGCGAAGGGGCTGCCCGAGCGAAGGGTCATCTTCAAGCACGGACTGCGGGGTGCGTTGACACCGGTCGTCACCATGCTCGGTCTGGACATCGGCGGTCTGCTGGGCGGCGCGTTCATCACCGAGACCCTGTTCGGACTCCCAGGGATCGGTCAGATGGCGGTGAAAGCGATCGGCACGAACGACTTCCCGGAAGTGATGGGCGTGACCATCCTGGGGGCGTTGTTCATCGCCGCCGCGAACCTGATCGTCGACGTCGTGTACGCGTTCCTCGATCCTCGGGTGAGGTATACGTAGATGGCTGAGCCGCTCCTGGACGTCAAGGACCTGAAGGTCCACTTCAACACCGACGACGGTATCGTGAAAGCCGTCGACGGCGTCTCGTACAGCATCCAGCCGGGGGAGACGCTCGGCATCGTCGGCGAGTCCGGCTCGGGCAAGAGCGTGAGTTCCCTCACCGTCATGGGGCTCACCGACTCGAAGTACGCGGACATCTCCGGCGAGGTGTTCTTCCAGGGCGTCGACCTGTTGAAGCTGCCACCGGACGAGATGCGACTCATCCGCGGCGCGAAGATCTCCATGATCTTCCAGGACCCCATGACCTCGCTCCACCCGTTCTACAAGGTGGGCGACCAGATCTCCGAGGCCATCCGTCAGCACCAGGCCATCAGCAAGAAAGAGGCGTTCGGCCAGGCGGTCGAGATGCTCGGCAAGGTGAACATCCCCCGTCCCGAGGAGCGGGCGAAGCAGTTCCCGCACGAGTTCTCGGGCGGGATGCGTCAGCGAGCCATGATCGCGATGGCGCTGGCCTTGAACCCCGACCTGCTGATCGCGGACGAACCAACCACCGCGCTCGACGTGACGGTGCAAGCACAGATCTTGGATCTGATCGACCGGCTGAAGGACGAGTTCAACGCCGCCGTGATCATCATCACGCACGACCTCGGCGTCGTGGCCGAGCACTGCGACAACATCCAGGTGATGTACGCGGGCAAGGCCGCCGAGTTCGGCAACACCGACGACATCTACTACCGGCCGCTGCACCCCTACACGTGGGGACTCCTGCGGTCGATCCCGCGCCTGGATGAATCGGTGAAGGAACCGTTGCACCCCATCCAGGGACTGCCGCCCTCGCTCATCCATGTCCCCAGTGGGTGTTCGTTCCATCCCCGGTGCCCCTACATCATGGGTGTCTGCAAGACGGACGTGCCGGTGCTGATGCCCGTCGACGGCCACCACGCGTCCGCGTGCCATCTGACGCTCGCCGACAAAGAGCGCATCCGCGCCGAGGAAGTCCTGGCGGGCCGATGAGCGTCGAAGCCACCGAGAGGATCGAGCCGACCCCGGCTCCGTCGCAGGCTCCGCTCATCAAGATCGAGGGGATCAAGAAGTACTTCCCGATCACGCGAGGGATCTTGATCCAACACAAGGTGGGTGACGTGCACGCGGTCGACGGCGTGGATCTGGAGGTCTACCCCGGCGAGACGCTCGGCCTGGTCGGCGAGACCGGGTGTGGCAAGTCGACGCTCGCTCGCGTCGTGATGCGCCTGTTCGATCCCACGGAGGGCAAGATCTGGTTCGACGGCCAGGACATCACGGACCTGAAAGGGGGCGACCTTCGGGCGCTACGTCGAGAGATGCAGATGATCTTCCAGGACCCGTATGCGTCCCTCAATCCGCGCAAGACGGTCGGCACCATCATCGGGACCCCGTTCCGGTTGCACGGCACGGTGCCGCGGAACACGGTCAAGAGCGAGGTCCAGCAACTGATGGAGCTCGTGGGCCTGAACCCCGAGCACTACAACCGGTACCCGCACGAATTCTCGGGCGGACAGCGGCAACGGATCGGCGTGGCACGGGCGCTCGCGCTCCGGCCCCGGCTCATCGTGTGCGATGAGCCGGTCTCGGCACTCGACGTCTCGATCCAGGCGCAGATCCTGAACCTGTTGGACGACCTGCAGGAGGAGTTCAAGCTCACGTACCTGTTCATCGCGCACGACCTGGCGGTCGTGAAGCACGTGTCGGACCGGGTCGCGGTCATGTACCTGGGCAAGATCTGCGAGATGGCCGAGGGGGACACCCTCTATCGGACGCCCAAGCACCCCTACACCGGAGCGCTCCTGTCGGCGGTGCCCGTGGCGGACCCGAAGTTGGCGCGGCTGAAGCAGCGGATCATCCTGGAGGGCGATGTGCCGTCGCCGATCGATCCGCCGTCGGGCTGCCGGTTCCACCCCCGGTGCCCCCGCGCGCAGTTCCCGCGGTGCAAGGAGGACGAGCCGCAGCTCCTGCCACAGCACCCCGGACAGGTGGCGGCGTGTCATTTCCCGCTGGAAGACCGTACTATCGAGGCTCCTTCGAGCTAGGCTGGAGCCTCATGCTGAACAAGGTCGTCATCGTCCTGGACGTGCTCTCCGGACTCTTCTTGATCGTCACCATCCTGTTGCACTCGGGGCGGGGGAGCGGCATGTCCGACCTGTTCGGCGGCGGCGGGAGCCTCGCCGGCGGCACCGCCATGGAGCGCACCCTCGACCGCATCACGGTCGGTACGGCCATCCTCTTCGGCCTCTGCACGTTCTGGCTCGCCTGGCGCTGGAACCCCTGATCGGGGCCGCCCACCGCTCGTTGCTAGAATCCTGAACCGTTCCACGTCGGAGTGGCGGAACTTGGTAGACGCGCTAGGTTGAGGGCCTAGTGTCCTTTGCGGGACGTAGGGGTTCAAATCCCCTCTCCGACACCAACCAAGCTGCACAACGCGAAAGCCTGCTGATCGACTCCGGCGGCCTCTTATCTGGGCCGCGTCATTCGTCCGATGCTTCACTATCCCTCGCTGGTACAACCAGTGAGGCTGGCCGTTCGGTACCGGTGGCCATGCGCAAAGAAAGGAGCCGGGGATGGATGTGGAAGATGCTGCCCACCAGACGACGGGGGTTACGGTGAACCTGCTGTCGGCGATCGACCTCGGCTCGGAAGTCGAGGGCATGGCGGGACTCCAATTCAGAATGCGGATGGTGACCATCGACCCCGGTGGCGTCTTCGGACCACTTCACGACCACAAGGGTCGGCCGGGCATGGTGTACATCGCAAGGGACGATCACAGACCACCGAAACGGAGTAGCCCAGGAGTACGGGCCGGGGACGGGCTGGCCCGAGGACAAGGACACCACGCACTGGCTCGAGAACAGAGGAACGACGCCGGCGGTGGAGATCTCGGTCGACATCGTCAGGCAACAGTGAGGCTCCTGAAGAGGCATATCGCTAGCTCCTCGACAGGGGAACGGAGGGCGTCAGCTCGGTCGTCACCTCAGTGCGTCCAGTAGTGCTTCGATCGTCGCTCGCGTCATTGCGAGGTCCGTGAACTCGGCCGCGCGGACGACCGCATGTTCGCGTTCCTTCTCGGGCTCGTTGGGGTCGAGCCACGTCGTGCACGCCATCTCGCCGATGTGGCCGAGCTGCGCGATCGCCATCGAGAAGTGTCCGGGCCGCTCCACGCGACCGGGGCCTCCGGCGTCGACGTAGGTGTCGTGGAGGGTGCGGCCGCGGCTGGGACTCCCGTTCGCGAACTCGAAGAGCACCATCGCGAGCTCCTGACTCGGATCCGCGAGCCCGCAGTTCTCCCAATCGATCACGCAGACCCCGCCGGACTCGGTTCTTCGAACGTTGTCCGCCCACAGGTCGCGGTGACACGTCTGCAGATCGCTCGATGGCTCCAGGAGGTCTTCCAGTGCAACCAGTTCGTCGCGGTAGGAAGCAAGGTCCTCGGCGAACGGAGCGTGTCGTTCCCGGAGCATCCCGACGAGCTCGTCCCACCGGGCGGCGCCGACCGGGTCGATGTACCAAGAGTGCGTCGGGCGCCGGCCGCGGAAGCCAACCCGATGGATCGCGGCGACAGTCCGGCCGATCAACGCGGGATCGAGGGTGCGATCGACCTCGCCCATGTCGACCCATTCGTACACCCGAACCTGCGCGTCATCGAGGTCGGCGAGCACACCGCCGTCCACGGTTCGCACGACGTCGGGCACGGGAACACTCTCCGCGCTCGCAGCCTCCTGGAACGCTGCTTCCTCGAGGAGCTCGTCCTCAACGAGCGACTCGAATGACTCCTTCGCCGCGAAGACGCCCCGCGACGTCGTCAGTCGCCAGATCTGGCCCTGTTCGCCACGAACCGGCGGCCCTGTGAGGACCGCACCTTCACCGAGCGAGAAGGCACGAGCGATCGCCTCCGCGTGACCCGGCCCCAGCATCCGCCGAGCATAGGAGGCTGAGCAGGCGACCGGACTTCTCTAGAGTGCGACGATCTCCCCGTCGTGCCACTCGGGGTCGGACTCCATGTGGGCGCGGAACTCCATGTAGCGGTCGTTCTGGGCCGGGTCGTCGGCGTTCTTGTCGTAGGTCGCCCGGTCCTGGAAGATCGCGAACAACCAGCCGGTGTCGCTGTCGTTCTCGTAGAGGACGTATCCGGCGACGTACCCGGCGACGTCACCAGCCGCCTGCCGCTGACCCTTCATGACCTCGTCGAGCTTGGCGCGGTTCTCCGCCTTCACGCTGACGCGTGCGACCGTTCCGTACATGTTCCCCTCCTCGGGTGTCGAACGTGGGACGACTATAGGCTTTCGGTCATGAGCGACCACCCGGGTCTCTCGTGGTTCCGCGAGTCGGAGGCGGGGAGCGCATGGCTCGACCGGCTGCCGCGACCGGTCGAGGAGTGCGCGGAGCGGTGGGCCCTCGATCTGGGCGAGCCGTTCGCGTACGCGTTCGCGTCTCTCGCGCTCCCGGCGGTGCGTCAGGATGGGTCCGAGGCGGTCCTCAAGATCCAGTTCCCGGACCACGAGAGCGAGCTGGAGGCAGCGGCGCTCGCCCGTTGGGAGGGCGACGGCGCCGTCCGGCTCTACGAGTATGACGCCGACCGGCGCGCGCTCCTGATCGAGCGCTGTCGGCCGGGAACCCCGCTGAAGGAGTTTCGGGCCGACGACGCGCTCGACGTCTTGGTCGATCTGTTGCCCCGCTTGTGGAGATCCGCAAGCTCCCCGTTCCGAGCCCTGGGGGATGAGGCCGCGTGGTGGGCCGACTCCCTGCCGGAAGACTTCGAGCGTGCCGGACGGCCGTTCGAGCAGGAGCTGTTCGATGAAGCTCTCGATGCGATGCGAACGCTCTCGGCAACGCAGGGCGAACAGGTGCTGGTGAACCAGGACCTGCATGCCGATAACGTCCTCCTCTCCCGGCGCGAGCCGTGGCTCGTGATCGACCCGAAGCCGCTCGTCGGGGAGCGCGAGTTCGGGATCGCGGCGATCGTCCGTGGCGGAGAGTTGGGACACAGCCGTGAGGCCGTGCTGCATCGGCTCGACCACCTGACCGACGAGCTGCATCTCGACCGCGATCGCGCTCGCCGTTGGGCCCTCGCGCACACGATCGCATGGGCGCTCGATAACGGAGAGGTGGAACCCGAACATGTCGAGGTCGCTCGCTGGCTCTGGGAGGCCCACTGATCGCACGCCGTCGCTGCTTGGTCGGGGTCCCGGTCATTGCTACACTCGAACACAGATGAGTTGACCTGATCTCCTCGGTACGTCCCTGCGCCCACGGCGGCGCACTCGCTCGTGCACCCACCGGAGGTCGACCCAGATGCTCATCGCCACTCTCACCGCCTCTTCCGATCTGAACCGTCCCCGTCTCACCCGTCGCAGGAGTGTCGTGCCATGACCACGCTCGACGTTCGCGAGCTCTCCGTCGAGGTCGGCGGCAAGACCGTCGTTCAGGGCCTCAGCTTCACGCTGCGGGCCGGCGACAAGATGGGGGTCGTCGGTCGGAACGGCGCCGGCAAGACCAGCCTGCTGAAGGTGCTCGGCGGCGAGGATCTGCCGCTCACCGGCACCGTCACGCGCACCGGCGCGATCGGCTACCTCCGCCAGGATCCGCGCCAGCACCGGGCGGACGATCACATCACTGGCCTGGAGCACATCCTGGCCGCCCGCGACCTGGTGGATCTGGCGCGGCGTCTGGAGAAGGCTCGTATCCAGCTCGAGGAGTCCCACGCGGAGAAGAACGTCTCGCGGTTCGCGCGCCTGGAGGAGGAGTACCGCGAGCTCGGGGGATACGCGGCCGAGTCCGAGGCGCGAACCCTCACCGCCGGCCTCGGTCTGGCGAACGATCGCCTGGCGCTCCCGGTGCGCGCGCTCTCGGGCGGCGAGCGTCGCCGGCTGGAGCTGGCGCGGATCCTGTTCGGGGGAAGCGACCTGCTGATGTTGGACGAGCCCACGAACCACCTGGACGCGGATGCGAAGTTCTGGCTGATGAAGTTCCTGGCGTCCTACCGCGGCGCGCTGATCGTGGTGAGCCACGACATCAAGTTGCTCGACGCCGCGATCACGCGGATCCTGCACGTCGACCGCGACCAGGTCGTCGAGTACCGCGGCACGTACTCGCAGTACCGCGAGGCGCGCGCGCAGGATGAGATCCGCCTGCGCGCGCTCGCCGGTCGTCAGGAACAGGAGATCAAACGCCTGAAGACCCTCGCCGATTCCATGCGCGGCCAGACGGCCAAGCGCGCGCGGAAGGCCAAGACGCTCGACACGCGCGTCGAGAAGCTCGCCGCCAAGAAGGTGGAGGGGCCGACGCGCGAGCAACGGGTCAAGTTCCGGTTCCCCGAGCCGCCGCACAGCGGCAAGGTGATGCTGGTCGCGAAGGAGCTGACGAAGAGTTACGGCGGGCCGCCGGTCTTCGAGGACATCTCGTTCGACGTCGTACGCGGCGAACGGCTCCTGATCATGGGTCTGAACGGCGCCGGCAAGACCAGCCTGCTCCGGATCCTGGCGGGGGAGTCCGACGCCGATCACGGCTCGTTCCGTCTGGGACATGAGGTCACGCTTGGGTACTACGCGCAGGAGCACGAGGGCATCCGCGACGGCGTCCCGGTGCTGGCGCACATGAAGGCGGAATCGTCGGAGGACGATCAAGCGTTGCGTGCGCTCCTCGGCATGTTCCGGCTGACGGGCGCGATGGCGCTGCAAGACGCGGGCACGTTGTCGGGCGGGGAGAAGACGAAGCTCGCGCTCGCACAGCTCGTCGCCGGTCGCAAGAACCTCTTGATGCTGGACGAGCCGACGAACAACCTGGATCCTCCCTCGCGCACCGCGATCGCCGAGGCGCTCGCGGGCTGGCCGGGCTCGATGATCCTGGTCAGTCACGACATCGAGTTCGTGGAAGCACTTGCACCGCATCGGGTTCTGATGATGCCCGACGGCACGCTCGACTACTGGAGCGACGACCTGTTGGAGCTCGTCGCCCTGGCCTGACCGGGAGTATGCTTCGGCGCCGCAGGCGTGAAGGAGCGCGAGACGTGAACGATTCGAGCGGCTCGACCGCCGACCTGGTCTTCGTCAACGGTCCCGTCTACACGGTGGACGCGGCCCGCAGCTGGGCACGTGCCGTCGCCGTGAAAGGTGGTCGCATCCTGGCGGTCGGATCCGATGACGAGCTCCGCGAGCACATCGGTCCGCACACCGAGATGGTCGACCTAGCCGGGCGCATGCTCTTGCCCGGGTTCCAGGACGCGCACATCCACCCGCCTGTCAGCGGCCTGGAGATGCTCCGCTGCAATCTGAGCGAGATCTACGCTCTCGATGGGTACCTGCGGATCATCTCGGATTACGCAGTGGCCAATACCGACGTACCGTGGATCCTGGGAGGCGGTTGGTACATGGACGTCTTCCCCGGCGGGACACCGACGAAGGAAGTCCTCGACGCGATCGTGCCCGATCGCCCCGCCTTCCTGACCAATCGAGACGGACATGGAGCTTGGGTCAACTCCCGGGCACTGGAGCTCGCCGGCATCACGCGTGAGACGCCCGATCCGGCGGACGGCAGGATCGAACGCACCGCGGAAGGGGAGCCGTCCGGCACGTTGCATGAGGGTGCGATGGAGTTGGTCGGGGGAATCGCGCCGAAGGACAGCGACGACGACTACGCCGCGGGTCTTCGGGTCGCGCAGACCTACCTGCATTCGCTGGGCATCACCGCTTGGCAGGACGCGATCGTGGGCATCGACGACAGCTACCGGACGCTGGACACGTACGTGCAAGCCGCCGGACGAGGTGAGCTCACCGCCCGCGTCGTGGGAGCGCTGTGGTGGGATCGACATCGTGGGATCGACCAGATCGATCGATTGGTCGACGCCCGCTCGCGCGCGGCGGTAGGACGCTTCGCGCCGACGAGCGTGAAGATCATGCAGGACGGCATCATCGAGAACTTCACGGCGGCAACATTGATGCCGTACCTGGACGCGCATGGGGACGAGACCACCAATGCGGGGATCTCGTTCGTGGACCCGGAGCTGCTGAAGGAGGCCGTCACGCGCCTGGACGCGCTGGGCTTCCAGGCGCACTTCCACGCGCTGGGGGATCGCGCGGTGCGCGAGGCGTTGGACGCGATCGAGACCGCGCTGAAGGTGAATGGTCCAAGCGACAACCGCCACCACCTCGCCCACATCCAGATCGTGCATCCGGATGACATCCCGCGGTTCGGCCAGCTGGGCGCGGTCGCGAACGGTCAGCCGTTATGGGCCGCGCACGAAGGGCAGATGGACAACCTCACGATCCCGTTCATCGGACCGGACCGGGCGTCGTGGCAGTACCCCTTCGCGAGCCTCGTGCGAGCCGGCGCGATGTTGGCCTTCGGGAGCGACTGGAGCGTTTCGAGCCCCGACCCGCTCTTGGAGATGCACATCGCGGTCGAACGACGAGGGCCCCAGGAGGCCGTCGGCACGTTCGGTGAGGGCATCACGGAGGTATTCCTCCCCGAAGAGCGGATCGACCTCGCAACGGCCATCGGCGCCTTCACCATGGGGACGGCCTACGTCAACCATCAGGACGACACCACCGGATCCATCGAAGTCGGGAAGTTCGCGGACCTGGCGGTGATCGATCAGAACCTGTTCGAGATCCCATCGTCGGAGATCTGGAAGGCACACGTGGAGCTGACGTTCGTCGAGGGGGACTGCGTCTTCGACGCCTCGCGGACCGCCTGACCCGCAGGTCGCTGACCTGGGGTCAACGCTCGTTCTTGTCACTCTCCACCCGTAACCGCACGATAAGCCGGGACATCCGATGAGGCAGAACATCACGATACGCCGGGACATCCGATGAGGCAGAACATGAGGAGGGGTCACATTGATGGCTGAGCCGTTCGACATGGGCCTGGTGCAGCGTGGGGCGCGCAATCGCCGCACGCCCTACTTCGAGGCGACGCAGAAGTACGGTCCGAAGGGCTACACGGTCTACAACCACATGTACTTCCCGATCCGGTTCGATACGTTCGAGAACGAGTTCGAGACGCTGTTGAACGACGTGACCCTCTGGGACGTTGCCGTCGAGCGGTGTCTCGAGATCAACGGTCCGGACGGGTTCACCTTCGCGCAGCTCCTCACGCCTCGCGACCTGTCGAAGTGCGCCGTCGGTCAGGCGAAGTACGTGCTGATCTGCGACAGCGACGGTGGAATCGTCAACGACCCGGTGCTCACGCGCATGGACGAGAACACGTTCTGGTTCGCGCTGGCGTCCTCAGACGCGTTGCTCTTCGCGCGAGGGCTGAAGAACGCCTACCCCGACCTCGACGTGACGATCAGGGAGGCCGACGTCGCCCCGCTGCAGGTGCAGGGTCCGAAGTCCAAGGACCTCATGGTCAAGCTGCTCGGCGAGAGCATCCTGGAGCTCAAGTACTACTACTGGAAGCACGCGGAGATCGGCGGCGCGCCCGTCGTCGTGACGCGAACGGGTTGGACGTCCGAGGTGGGCTACGAGGTCTACACGACCGAAACCTCGAAGGGGAACGACGTCTACGAGGCGCTGATGAAGGCCGGCGAGGAGTTCAACATCAAGCCGACCGGACCGAGCGACATCCGCCGCATCGAGGGCGCCATCTTCAACTGGGGTGCCGACATGACGGTGGAGAACAACCCGATCGAGATGGGCCTGGACCGCCTGGTCGACTGGGACACGCTCTCCAACGAGGCGTGCATCTCGCTGGCGGCGCTGCGGCAGATCCGTGCGGCCGGGGTCGGGCGGAAGATCGTCGGGGTGGAGCTGGACGGCCAGCCGTTCGAGGGGCTGAACAACGTGAAGTGGCCCGTCACCGCCGACGGCGCGCAGATCGGCATGGTGACCTCGGCGATCTACTCGCCGCGTCTGCAGAAGAACATCGGGTACGCCTGGGTCCCCACCCAGTACGCGGCCCTCGGCACGTCGCTCGGCGTCGCCTCCGAGTGGGGTGACCGCAACGCCGTCGTGGTCGAGATGCCGTTCGTGGACCCGAAGAAGGAGATCCCGATCTCGTAGAGGCCCTTGGCCTTGACCGGTCGCTGAAGGAGGCGCCCCTTCGGGGCGCCTCCTTCGTTCCCGGGAGGCGCCCGAGCCCGCGACTTGCCACGGGGCCGGTCTTTGAACCATCATTCAATCGTCGTCTGGGCGTCCGTGCCCGGCCGCACGAGCGAAGGAGACAGACCGCCTTGACGAACGAACGCGACGAGATGCTCGAGAAGAGCGCGACCCTGTACTTCGGGCCGTGGTACCGGAAGTCGCCGATGTTCGAGGCCACGCGCCGGGCCGGCTGCACTGCCTACGACATCTACAACCACATGTACCTGCCGGGCTACTACGACGACCCGGAGATCGAATACTTCGCGCTGAACAACGACGTGACGCTCTGGGACGTGGGCGTGGAGCGCACGGTCGAGGTCAGCGGACCGGACGCCGATCGGCTGATCGACATGATCACGTGCCGCGACCTGACGAAGTGCCAGGTGGGCCAGGGCAAGTACATGCTGGTCACCGCGCCCGACGGAGGCATCGTGAACGATCCGGTGCTCCTGCACGTGAAGGAGAACACCTGGTGGATGCAGCTCGCCGATTCGGACGCCGGCCTGTACGCGCTGGGTGTGCTGGCCAACTCCGGGCTGGACGCGAAGGTGACGTTGCCCGACGTCCACCCGGTGCAGGTGCAGGGTCCGAAGGCCGTCAAGACGCTGCAGAAGCTGGTGGGGGACCAGATCCTGGACCTCAAGTATTACTGGTGCGGTTCTTACGACATCCAGGGGATCCCGGTCGTGATCAGCCGGACCGGGTGGACCGCCATCCCCGGTTTCGAGGTGAACCTGCTCGACTTCTCGCGCGGCGACGAGCTATGGGACGCGATCCTCAAGGCCGGCGACGAGTTCCACATCCGCCCCATCGCCCCGTGTGAGGCGCGGCGGATCGAGGCGGGGATCTTCAACTACGGGTCTGACATCAACATCACCGACACGCCGTTCCACGTGATGGGGCTTGAGCGCCTGGTCGAGGATCAGCCGCAGGACTACATCGGCAAGGACGCGCTCGAGCGGATCCGCCGCGAGGGCGTCGACCGCAAGCTCGTCGGGATCGTCCTGGACGGTGACGAGCTCCGCGCCGAGATGTCCGAGGCCTGGCCGGTCCACAAGGACGGCAAGCAGGTCGGGCACATGACCGACGCCGTCTGGTCGCCGGGCCTCAAGCAGAACATCGGCTACGTCTGGGTTCCCATCGAGCTCGCCGACGCCGGCACGACGCTCGACATCGAGTCCGAGAACGGGTCCCTGACCGGCACGACGGCGGCGATCCCGTTCGTCGACCCCAAGAAGGAAGTTCCCGCGGGCAGCCTCCAGTAACCTCGGTATCGGTGCCGACAAGAACCTGTGCCAGGAAAACTGTGCCAGGAAAACTGTGAAGGTGCTGTGAGATCGGGCTCGGGTCGAACCCGCGCGTGATCTCTCGCGAATCACTCTCGTGACCACGACTTCCGGAGGTTTCCTCATGCGCCGACTGCTCCCGACCATAGTGATGCTCGCGATCGTGGCGAGTGCATGCTCGTTCACCGTGGGATCCAAGGCTCCTGCCGACGGTTCGGCCGCCACGGTCGACACGAGCACGCTCCCCGCCGGCCGCGAACCGGTCGAAGCCGTCGTGAAGCGGGTCCTTCCTGCCGTGGTCGACGTGACGACCGATATCTTCCAGTCAGGCGCCTCGACCGGTCAGGGCGTCGGCACCGGGTTCGTCGTTCGCTCCGACGGCGTCATCGTCACGAACTGCCACGTGGTGGAGCACGCCTCGAAGATCACGGTCTTCAGCTCGGACCAGACCCCGAAGCAGTACGACGCTCGGGTCATCGGCGGCGACTGCATCCACGATCTCGCGATCCTCAAGATCGATGCCACCGGTCTGCCGACCGTCTCGCTCGGCGACTCGGCATCACTGCAGCTCGGCCAGCGAGTCGTCGCGCTGGGCTACGCCTTGGCGCTCGAAGGCGGGCCGACCGTGACGACCGGCATCGTGTCGGCGCTCGACCGCACCATCAAGGCGACGGACCCGGGCTGCGACGCGTGTCAGAACGGGCAGCGGACCTACACCGGGGTCGTGCAGACCGACGCCGCGATCAACCACGG
>JBOGVK010000226.1:0-17744 GCA_050692375.1 Actinomycetota bacterium | reverse complement strand
CTCCCAGGTAGGAGCCGTGGAGCGTGTCCGGTGAAGGCTGGAGGAACGTTGAACGGCGACGAGATGAACTCCCGCAGTGACCGCCTACACTTTCGCTCGTGAACGTTGGGGTGGCTGCCGGCGTAACGGGGATCGTTGCCGCCGCCGCGGGTACGTGGGCGGGGCGGCGCTCCTTGCGCGGACAGGTACGTGGTCTCGAGGAAGAGAGCCGGCGGTCGGCGGGGGCGCTCGAGGATCGCGTCCGAGCTTCGCAGGAAGAACGTCAGGTGCAGGACCAGATCCTCGGTTCCATGCAAGACGGAGTGCTGCTATTCGACGGAGGCTGGCGAACAGTGTTCGCGAACGACGCGCTCGGTCGTCACCTCGGGTCGCGCCCGGAAGCGCTGGCCCACGTCTTCCCGCCGAGCCTGCGGGAGACGATCCGTCGGGTGGCGGAGACGGAGCACATCGAGGTCGACGAGATCGAGACGGGAGCGCCGACCCGATGGCTCCGTATCACCGCGACGCCAACGGGAACGGACGGCTCGATCCTGGTCGTGGTCGCCGACATCACCGAGGCCCGGCGTCTGGACGCCGTTCGGCGTGACTTCGTGGCGAACGCCTCTCACGAGCTGAAGACGCCGGCCGCGTCCATCCAGGCGGCGGCCGAAACCCTCCTGCACGTCTGGAAGGAGGATCCCGCCGCCGTCCCTCGTTTCGCCGGACAGCTCGAACGGGAGGCCGTTCGTCTCTCGCGGATCGTGGCCGACCTCCTGGATCTCTCTCGCCTGGAATCGGGGAGCGAGCTCGCCGATCGGATCCACCTGGACGCGCTCGTTCGCGAAGAGGGTCAACGGTTCGAAGAGATCGCTCGTGAGGCCCGGCTGACGATCGGCGTCGAGGCCGCCCGTGTTCCCGTGGTCCAGGGCTCGGGGCGGGATCTTTCCCTCCTGATACGCAACCTGCTCGACAACGCGATCCGCTACACGAAGGAGGAAGGCACGGTCCTCGCCACGGTGACTGCCGGCGAGGGGTCGGTCGTCCTGCGCGTGGAAGACACAGGCATCGGGATCCCCACGAAGGATCTTCCTCGGGTGTTCGAGCGGTTCTACCGCGTCGACCGGGCGCGGTCGCGTGAGACCGGAGGCACGGGACTGGGTCTCGCGATCGTCCGTCATGTCGCCGAGAACCACGGGGGCACCGTAACGGTACGCAGCGAACTGGGACGCGGGTCGGCGTTCGAGGTGCGCCTACCGGCATCCTCCGATCGGACGGAGCCAGCGCCGTCGTAGCAGGCCGGCCCGCGTATGCTGCCGGGCGCTGATGACCACCCTCTTCCTGATCCGTCACGGCCTCACCGCCGTCACCGGAAAAACGCTCTACGGCCGAACCCCCGGCGTCCTCCTCGACGACCGAGGTCGCGCGCAGGCGCAGGCGCTCGCCGAACGGCTCGCGCCCGTGCGACTGACGGCCGTGTATTCGAGCCCGCTCGATCGGTGCGTGGAGACGATGGCCCCCCTCGCCGCGAGCCAGCGACTCGAGGTCGTGCCGCGCGAAGGCTTGATCGAGATGGACGTCGGATCTTGGACCGGCCGTTCGCTCGCACAGGTCCGTCGCACACGCCTATGGAAGGACGTCATCCATCATCCGTCGCAGTTCCGGTTCCCGGACGGCGAGTCGTTCGTCGACGCGCAATCGCGCGCGCTGGCCGAGATCCATGCCATCACCGCGCGCCACCCGCATGGGCGGATCGCGGTGGGCTCGCACGGCGACATCATCCGGATGCTGATCGCGCACTACTCCGGTGCCCACCTGGATCTGTTCCAGCGCACGACGGCGGATCCGGCGTCGGTATCGGTCGTCCATCTCGGCGACGGCGGCCCGCATGTCGTCGTGGTGAACGACACGGGCAGCCTGGACCGGTTCGCCCCTCCGCCGCGCCAGGAACGGAAACAGCAACGGAACCTGCGAGGATAGGTCGCATGGATCTGGGCCCCGCCGACCGGATCACCGCCGACGCAGTCGGGGAACCGGGCTCCCGAACGTTCTACCTCCAGGCGCGCAACGCCACGGAGGTCGTCACGCTGATCGTGGAGAAGGAGCAGGTGCGGCTCCTCGCGGCGTCCGTGCTCGACCTCCTGGCGACGATCGGACTCGAGACCGGCGGCGGTCCCGACGAAGAGGCCATGGAGCTCGAGCAGCCCTTCGAGCCTCGCTGGCGGGCCGGTCGCCTCTCGATCGGCTACGAAGAGGACTCGGACCGGTTCCTCCTCGAGATCGAGGAGTTCCAGCCCGAGCTCGATGAGGACGACCCGTTGCTCCTGCTCCAAGGAGACCCGGAGCTGCTTCGGCTGTGGGCGAGCCGCGAGCAGATGTTCGCCCTCTCTCGGCACGCGGCCACGGTGGTCGATCGGGGACGGCCCACGTGTCAGTTCTGCGGCAACCCCTTGGATCCGGAGGGACACTCGTGCCCCGCGATGAACGGCCACTCGAAGCGGACCACCTGAGCGACCCCGGGGTCCCCGCGGCGCTCCTCTCCGGCGAGCTCGAGCTCCTCGGCCTGTTGCCGAACTCCTCCAACTACACGTTCCTGGCGAAGGCGACGGCCGGCGAGGATCAGGTCCTCGCCGTCTACAAACCCCAGCGTGGCGAGACGCCGCTCTGGGACTTCCCCGAAGGCACCCTCTGCCGGCGCGAGGTGGCCGCGTACGTCGTTGCACGAGAGCTCGGCTGGCCGAGCATCCCTCCGACGGTGCTGCGGAACGGACCAGAGGGGCTCGGTTCCGTGCAGCTCTTCGTCGAGTTCGACACGTCGCAGCACTACTTCACCCTCGAGGGCACGCGCCGCGACGAGTTCCGGCGCATCGCGCTCTTCGACGTCGTGGTGAACAACGCCGACCGGAAAGGTGGACACTGCCTGCTGTCGCCGGACGGAACGATCTGGGTGGTCGATCACGGGGTCTGCTTCAGCGACGAACCCAAGCTGCGCACGGTGATCTGGGAGCACGCGGGCGAGCCGATCCCGCGAGAGCTCCTGGCCGCCCTCCGCCGTTTCCGCGACGGCCTCGCCAACGGCCCCGTCCGCGCGGAGCTTTCGGACCTGCTCTCCGTCGAAGAGCTGACGGCACTCGACGCACGGATCGACGCGGTGGTGCGGGTCGGCGTGTTCCCCGAGCCCGGCCCGGGACGTCCCTACCCATGGCCTCCGGTATGACGGACCGGTTCATCGCGACCTCCGTGCCGACACCGCTGGGGGAGCTGACCGCCGTCGTGTCAACGGTGGGAGTGGTGGCGACGTTCTTCGACGACGACGAGGACGCGGCCCTCGAGCTGGAACGGCTCGAGACGCGGTTGGACTCCCCGATCGCGCGAAGCGGCCGCGGTCTCTTGCCCGTCCGACGAGAGATCGAAGCGTACTTCCGAGGCTCGAAGCGAGCGTTCGCGACCCCGGTCGATCTCTGCCTCGCCGGAGTTGGGTTCCCGCGACGCGTGCTCGAGGCGACCATGCGCATCCCCTACGGGGTGCTCGCGACCTACGGCGACATGGCCGCAGCGGCAGGCAGCCTCCGCGGTGGCCGAGCCGCCGGTAACGCCCTCAACCGCTGTCCGGTCGAGTTGTTCGTTCCCTGCCATCGCGTCGTCCATGCCGGCGGAACGATCGGTGGCTACGGCCGGTATGAGAACCGGAAACGATGGTTGTTGCGACACGAGAGCGCCATCTGACCGGGACGTTCCGCACGGGACGCGAGAAGATGGTCGCCATGTCCTCCCCCAGACCCTCCATCAGGATCCTCGTGGCCGCTGTCGCCTGTCTCCTCCTCGCGACCGCATGCAGCGGTTCCGACAACCCGAGCGTGCCCACGCCCTCGGCCACGACGGGGCCCGCGACCACGTTGGCCGCCTCCGTCGGGAGCACGGACCTGTACGTGAATGCCCCACAACGGTTCCAACTGGGGATCTTCTCGAACGACGCCCAAGGGGTGAAGCTCCTCACCTTCGGGCAGGTTTCGTTCCAGTTCTCGTTCGTCGGCGACGGGTCGAGCTCTCCGGTCGCGGGTCCCGAGACCACGGGCACCTACGTCGGAGCGTTCGGTACCGCCAGGGGGACGGCGATGGCGCTCTCCGACCCGAACGACGCGAGGGGCGTCTACCAAACGTCCGTCACGTTCGACCAAGCGGGGTTCTGGCAGGTCGACGTGACGGCCGACGTGCCGGGATTGGGCTCGCAGACGCTCTCGACGGAGTTCCCGGTCGCAGAGAAGCCGGCGCTCCCCGCCGTGGGCGACCATGCGCTCCCGACAAAGAACCTCACCATGGACTCGAAGGGCGCGCCGCCGGCCGCCATCGATTCGCGGGCACTCGACGGCGCCCCCGTCCCCGACCCGGACCTCCATCAGACGACGATCGCCGCCGCTCTGGCCGCCCACCGGCCGATCCTGGTCATCTTCGCCACGCCGACGTTCTGTCAGAGCCGGTTCTGCGGCCCGTCGGTGGACGGGGTCGAGGCGCTCGCCCACCGCTACCCCGACCGTGCCGTCTTCATCCACGTCGAGATCTGGCGGGACTTCAACAAGAGCGTCGTCAACAAGGCCGCGGCCGATTGGTTGTACCGCAATGGCGATCTCACCGAACCGTGGTTGTACTTGATCGGGTCCGACGGCGTGATCAAAGATCGCTGGGGTCCGCTCTTCGACCCGAACGAGGTTGCGAAGGATCTCGCGGAACTCCCCCGCATGCAGCCCTGAATCGCTCACCGGCGCTGGCTACCATCAGATGTGCCCATGAGCCCTGATGCGCCGCCGGACGATGAGCGTCACGAACATCGTCACGAGCACTTCGGCACGGCGGACGCGGCGTTGCTCGCGACCGCGCAGGGCGTTCGCGCCACGTGGATCTCGCTCGTGCTGCTCGCGGTCACGGCGATCGCGCAATCGGTGGTCGTGATCTTCACCGGATCGGTCGCGTTGCTCGCCGACACCATCCACAACTTCACCGACGCGCTCACCGCGATCCCGTTGCTGATCGCGTTCCGACTCGGTCGAAGACCGACCAACCGCCGCTACCCCTATGGGTACCATCGCGCCGAAGATCTGGCCGGTCTCGCGATCGTGTCGATGATCATGGCGTCGGCGATCTTCGCCGCGATCGAGGCCGTCGATCGGCTCCGGCACCCGACGCGGCTCGACCACGTCGGCGTCGTTCTCGCCGCCGGCGTGATCGGGTTCCTCGGCAACGAAGCGGTCGCCGTGTATCGAACGCGAGTCGGACACAAGATCGGTTCGGCGGCGCTGGTCGCCGACGGCCTCCATGCGCGTACCGATGGACTCACGTCGCTGGGCGTGGTGGCAGGCGCGATCGGCGTGCTGGCCGGTTTCCCCCGCGCCGACGCCATCGTGGGCTTGCTCATCACCCTCGTGATCGGCTACACGTTGGTCGAGGCATCGCGGACGGTGCTTCGTCGGGTCCTCGACGGCATCGACGAGCCGACGATCCGCCTGATCGAGAGCTCGGCGGCGGCCGTCGCCGGTGTGGAGCACGTCACCGACGCACGAGCCCGGTGGGTAGGGCACCGGCTCCGCGCAGAGCTCTCGATCGACGTGCCGCCGCGGATCTCGGTTGAAGCCGGCCACGACATCGCCGAACACGTCCGCGAAGCGTTGCTCCGCGACGTCCCTCGCTTGGGCGAAGCGGTCGTGCACGTCGATCCCCATGAGCACGACCCGCACGTTCGTCCTTGAGCCTTCGCATCGGAACCGACGCTGGCCCGTACCATGGCCCGACATGGACGAGATGACGACGCTCCCGCCACCCCCGACGACCGAGCGTTGTTATCGCCATCCCAACGTCGAGACCGGCGTGCACTGCACGCGTTGCGGCCGGCCCATCTGCCCGGATTGCATGATCCCTGCGCCGGTCGGTCACCAATGCCCGGAATGCGTGAACGAAGCCAGGAGAGAGTTCCGGCAAGGCCCGGGGCGCCGGATCGCTGTCGCGAACGTTCGTCGGAGAGCGACCGCGACTTCGGTGCTGCTCGGACTCATCGTCGCGATGTTCGTCGTAGAGATCCTGAATGGTGGTGGGGACATCATCAACGGGCCGTCGCCGGCGCAGCTCGTGAAGCTCGGCGCGTCGATCGGCCTGTTCCAGACGTCCTCCGGTGCGATCGGCGGGATCGCCGCCGGGCAGTATTGGCGGCTCGTCTCCTCGATGTTCCTGCACGCCGGCATCCTTCACATCGCGTTCAACGCGTACGCGCTGTGGATCTTCGGGTCCATCATCGAGCAGGAGCTCGGCCGATTCCGGCTCGTCTTGATCTACGTCGTGACCGGACTCTTCGCGAGTGCCGCCTCGTATGCGTTCGGGTCGCCGTTCGCGCCGGCTGTCGGCGCGTCCGGCGCGATCTTCGGCCTCTTCGGGGCGTTCATCGCGTACAACTATCGACGCCGTCATCTCGCACTTGCGGCCGCACGCTTACGCCAGGCCATGGTGCTGATCGCGATCAACGCGTTCATCGCGATCTCGATCCCCGTTATCGACTGGCGGGCACACGCCGGAGGTCTCGCCGCTGGCCTGGTTGCCGGGTACGTCGTGGAAGGGACCGGCTCGGCGTCCACGCGTCGAGCGATCCTGGTGATCGGCACCACCGGTCTCCTGGCCGGCGTCGTTGGATTGGTCGTGTGGCGAACGGCTCAACTCCACGCGCAGTTTCCGTTCTAGCGCGCTACCTAGCGCGCGTTCCGCGCCCCTCACCCAGGCCGGAAGTCGGGGAGCCCGTCCGCGGCCTCAGAGATGACCACTGCGTCCGCGCCGAGCAGCTCGGCAAGCCTGCGGGAGGCACGGTTGTAACCGTCGCGATCCCACGATTCCACGACGTCAGCCACGATCCCCTCGCCGTCCACGACCAACAGCGTCGGTACGTGCTCGATGCCGTAGGCGTTCGACGCGTCATATGGCGCCTCGTCCGGCAGACACGGGAACGTCATCCCGTAGATGTCGGAGAAGCGCTCCAGCGCGCCGACCGGATCCTGCCCGACCCCGATCATCCGGCCCGGGTACCCGCTCTCGAACCGCTCGAGCGCCGGTGCGGCCATCTGGCAGGTCGGGCACGTCACCTTGTAGAAGACCAACGCGTACGCCGAACCGGAGACGACCCCTGCTATCCCGGCCACCGGCGGCGCCGCGCTTCCGACAGGGATGGTCATGGGGACAGCCTATGTCGTGGATGGGTCGGCCACGCCGTAGATCCCGCCGTCGCGCGTGCCGACATAGATCCAACCATGCCACACGGCGGGGGTCGACTCGACGATCCCCCCGAGCTCCAGCCGCCACAAGAGCTTCGGCATGAGCCGTGGCTTCGAGATGTCGAAGCAGTTGAGCGCGCCGGAGCCGTCTCCGACGATCAGCTTGTCGTCGATCGGAACGGGAGACGACCAGGTCGGCCCGGGAAGCGCGCGCGTCCACAGGATCTTGCCGGTCTTCGCATCGATGGCGGCGAGGCCCCCTTCGGCCCAGGTGGTGTACAAGACGCCGTGGTACCAGGCCGGCGTGTCCAAGAGGCCCTGCTCCGGCGACAGGCCGCCGAGCTGTACCGACCACACCAGTGGGTCGTTGGGCTTGCGTGGATCGAGCTTCATCAGGTCTCCGACCTGCTGGTCACGAGCGATCGGACGCGAGGCCACGTTCTCGGTCCGATGTCTCGCCGCATACAGGTATCCCTGTGGATCGATGACGATCGAGCTATCCGTCTCATCTCCGTCCCAGAAGCGGAAGACACGCTGGTAGTGCGTTCCCCCGTTGAGTACGTCGGAGATGTCCCATCCCTGCACCAGCCCGCCGGAGTTCGCGAAGTACACGACGCCGTTGCGGAACGCGACCGAGTTCTCGATCGAGACGTCTTGGTCGCCCAGAGCGGTGAGCTCTTGCTGGTCCCAGCCGGGCACACGCATCACGATCTGGGGGTTCACCTGGACCAGGCCGGCGGAGTCGTAGTGCCGATGCAGCCGGATCACGTAGAACCAGCTGTTCTCCCCGCCCTCCAAGAGGTAGTCGCCGACTTGTAAGGGCGCGCCGTCCCAATCGTCGTTCCACAGCATGCCGGGCTGGGTTCGCGAATCGAACGACCACAGCACATCGGGCTGCGGGCGGTCCAGGGCAACGACCCGAAGCAGGTTGTCGCGCGAGCCCGCGTAGTACAGCGGGTATCCGTCGGCATCGCTCGTCGCCGACCCCTTCGCCAGATCGCCTGTCACCAGATCGGGACGCATCGGCACGCCCGTCCGGCCGTTCAGGAAGTGATAGTGGGAGTCGTACGCGCCCTCGCGCACCTCGATCCTGCCGTTCGGGTGTTGGATCACATTGGGCTGGCCGGTCCAGCCCGTCCCACACCAGACGCGGGTGCCGAAGTTGTCGGTCGATCTCGAACACAGGCCGCCCGACGTTGGATACCGCCACCGGATCACCGGATGGTTGGGCACGGGACCTTCGCCGTAGTAGTCGCGCGAGGCGTTGCCGCGGAACGTCGTCAGTCCGGGGAACGACGTGTTGATCGGACCCGGCGTGGGTGCGACGGTCGGCGTGGGAGCCGCGGGTGAGATCGAAGGTCCCGACGACGTCGAAGCGCTCATCGAGGGCTGAGGCGTGTCCGGGCGAACGGCCCGCTCCCCGCCGCGGGATCGAACGAGCGGCCAGAGGATCACGCCAACGGCGGCCAGGACCAACGCGAGCAGCACTGCGGGGAAGGGCACCCTGGACCGAGCGGCGTGACGGGCGGAACGCCTGGACACCGATGCCTCCTCTCGGCCGCGCGAGCAGCGCCGTTCGCGCTCCCTACGCGGGCTCCACCGCCGCGCGATACGAGCCCAAGACCCGGACCATCGACGTGTGGGTGGCCACCTCTTCGAGCGCCTGCACGAGTCGGGGGTCGTCGCGCGCGGCCATCACGTCCACGTACATCACATATTCGAACGGCTTGCCTCGCCGCGGCCGGGACTCGAGCTTGTGCATGTTGATACCACGCTCCGCGAACGGCCGGAGGGCACCCAGGAGCGAGCCCGGCTCGTCGAGGACCGCCATGACGAGCGAGGTCTTGTCGTTCGGCCCGAGGTTCGGATCGTCCGTGCCGATCACCGCGAACTTCGTGAAGTTCTCCTTCTCGGTCTGGATCCGCTCGGCGAGCACCGCCAAGCCCGACCGGGCGCCTGCTTCGACGCTCGCGATCGCCGCATCCTCGCCGCTCCCCGATTCCGCAACCATGCGCGCGGCACCGGCAGTATCGTGGGCGGGAACGGGTTCGATCCGCAGCGAGGCGAGGAACTCCTCGCACTGGGCGAGCGCCTGCCAGTGAGAGTGCGCACGACGGATCTCTTCGAGGCGTGCCCCGGGCCTGCCCAGCAGCGCGTGGTCCACGCGTACGACCGCCTCACCCACGATCTGCAGCAGGTTCGTATGAAGAAGGAGCTCGTACGTCTCGTTCACCGAGCCCGCTTGGGAGTTCTCGAGCGGCACGACTCCGAACGCCGCTTCTCCACTCGTGACCCGCGAGAACACGAGCCGGACGGTGTCGCAGGGAAGCGGCTCCGCACCGGGGAAGAGCGAGCCCACGGCGCGTTCGCTATAGGCGCCGGGCTCGCCCTGATACGCAACCTTCATGGAGGCAGAGGGTAACAGTGGTCCGACGGCCATCTTCGTTCGTCGGTTGGCGGAGTTACTCCTGTTACCGTGGAACGCGTCCGCCGACCCGAAGTGGTCCGAGCGACCCCACCTCACATGCAGACGTCAGACGATCCGACCACCGGCGCCGGCACCGGCGTCGAGACGCCGACGAAGCCTCGTGGGCGCCGGCGTCGACGTATCGGAGCGGCGATCGCGGTGCTCACCTTGGCGATACTGGTGGTCTTCGCACTGGCCGGAGTCTCCGCGCTCGCGGTGCGTCGCGACCTCCAGCGTGGCCGCGATGCGCTCGCTCGCGGGAAGTCCGCACTCATCGCCGGCACCGCTTCGAAGGCTCGCGACGAGTTCGTGCGCGCCCAGGATGCGTTCGGGTCGGGGGCCGATCGCTCGAGATCGCTCTGGCTTTCCGTCGCCGGCTCGATCCCCTTCCTGGGGAACACGCCCGACGCGATCCGGGCTATCGCCGACGCCGGCGTCGAGACCGCCGACGCCGCGAGCGTGCTCGCCGGCGCGGTCGCCGATCTGCCCGGCGGGCTCGGAGCCCTTGCGCCGACCAACGCGGGTATCCCGATCGACCGCCTTGCCGGCATCACGTCGGCGATCGCCCGCGCGGACCAGCTGACGGGAGCGGCCCTGACCGCGCTGGAGGCGACTTCAAGGACCTTCCTGCTCCCTCCGGTGGAATCCGCCCGGATGGCCGCACAAGATCAGCTCACCCAGCTCCACCGGCAGCTCCATGCGGGTTCCCTCATCTTGCAGGGCTTGCCGTCGTTCCTGGGCGCCGACCAACCCCGCCACTACTTCTTCGGCGCTTCGAATCCGGCGGAGCTCCGTGGAACCGGCGGCTTGATCGGGGCGTACTCCATCCTCACCGTCGAAGGCGGCCACTTGAGCTTCTCGGCCTTCCGGCCGATCGGATCGCTGCCGATCCTCAACGTCGCCGACGTTCCCTCGCCGTCGGCCGAGTACTCCCGGAACTGGGACTTCTATCGCACCCAACAGGGGTTCTGGCAGAGCATCAACATGACACGGGACTTCCCGCTCGCGGCGAACGAGACGTGGCTCGCCTACCGGGCGGCCTTCGGACAGAGCTTGGACGGCGTCATCGTGGCCGATCCGTTCGCGCTCGAGGCGCTCATGCGCGTGACGGATCCGATCTCGGTCGCGTCAACGGGCATCCGGCTGACGCAGCACAACATCGTGCCGTTCGTCACGAACCAGGCGTACTCCCTCTTCGACACGAACAAGCAGCGGAAGCTGGTGTTGGGCCGGGTGGCGGTCGCCGTCCTCGATGGGTTCCTCCGCGCGCGGGGGTCGGCTCTGCCCCGGATCCGCGCTCTGCTCGACGCCTTTGCCGATGGTCATGTCCAAGCGTGGAGTGTGGATCCAGCCATGGAGCAAGGTCTCGCGCTGACGAGCGTCGGAGGCGCCTTCCGCCCCTCGGGAACCGATGCCTTCTCCGTCGTGACCAATAGCGCCTCGGGAACCAAGCTGGACTTCTATCAACAGCGCACGGTCACCTACGACGTCCACCTCGGTCCGGAAGGCACGGCGACGGCGTCATTGCGCGTGGATCTGCTGAACGACTCACCGACGTCGGGCTACCCCCCGTACGTGATCGGGCCGTACAAGACGTATTCACGGAAACCGGGTCAGAACGTCGCGGTCATCGATCTCTACTGCGACAGGGGGTGCGTTCTCCAAGGAGCCACCGAGGACGGAGAGCCCGTCGAGCTCGGCCGATACACCCAGGAGGGGTATCCGTTCTTCGAGGACTACGTCCGAACGTCCTCGGGCGATACTGCGTCGATCACCACCGATCTCCTGCTCACGCAAGCGTGGACCGGGAGTGACACGGGTGGCACCTATCGGCTCAGCTTCGTCGGACAAACCATGATCCGCCCGCCAGAGGTCCGGGTGCTGATCAGCCCGCCGGACGGGATGCAGTTCACCTCTTCGGGCGACGGGTTCTCGCGCGAGGGCGACCAACTGGTCTACGACGGTCACCCCAAAGGGAACCTGGATCTGGAGGCGACGTTCGCCCCGTCCCTTCCCGTCAGGATCTGGCGCGACGTGGTCAACACGGTCACCTGAACGACCCGGACGTCAATGAACGGGCCCTCCGATGGAGAACCCGTTCTTGAAAGAGCGCTTCTGTCTTAGCGCGTTGCCAAGCTGCGGCGGCGGCCGGCGTAGAGCGCCAGCGCACCGACCACGACGAGCACGGCCAGGAACAGGAAGCTCGTCGACACGTTCGCGCCGGTGAACGCGGTACCGCCTGCGCCGCTGACGCCGGGGCCACCCGGACGACCAGGGTTGGCGGACCCTTCGCCGGCGAACGCGGGGATCGCCAGCAACAGCACGAAGGCCGTCGCCGTGGCCAGCAGGAACCCGATGCGCTTCATGAACACGCCTTTCTCTCGATCCACATGGCCCGAACAGGCCATCCGGACAGGCGCGAGTCTAAGCCATGAGCGGGGGACCCTGCAATGCACCGAAGGACTTACGTCTTTGGTCTTGAGACCAGAGCGCCAGGGCCAGCCATCCCTCGGCCTTCTCGAGCTCCCCGACAGACACCGACCCTGCGAAGGCGTCGATGATCTGGTCGAGCGTGCGCCGGTGACCTCGTATGGACCAGATATCGGCCCGGACGCGCACCGACCTCGAGCGTGCTACTTCAAGACGGAGTTCATGATCCGGATGGCGCCGGGACCGACGATGATGACGAACAGGGCCGGCAGGATGCACAGGATCAGTGGGAAGACGATCTTGACCGGCGTCTGCTGCGCTTTCGCCTCCGCAGCTTGGCGCCGCTTGATGCGCAGAGAGCTCGCCTGGGTGCGAAGCACGCTCGCGATGCTCACGCCGAACACATCGGCCTGGATCATCGCCAGCGCGAAGGAGTTCAGCTCCTCCACGTCGGTGCGCTCTGCCAGATGGCGGAAGGCATCGGATCGCGGGACGCCCAGCTGGATCTCCTGAAGCATCCGGGCGAACTCCGACGACAGCACACCGGGGACGTTCTGGACGACCTGGGCGATCGCGGCGTTCAGGGAGAGACCGGCCTCAACGCTGATCGTGAGGAGGTCCAGGGTGTCGGAGAGCGTACCGAGCACCTCTTTCTGCCGTTCCTCGACCTTGCGGGCCAAGATCGAGTCGGGCACCAGGAACCCGGCGACGGCCAGGAGTGCGATCGACATGATCCCAGGCAGACCGTGCAAGTGCAGGAAACCGGCGGCAAACAATCCGCCTAGGAAGCCGGCGCCCGCGCCGATCACCTTGAAAGCGATGACCCGTTCCGCGTCCCACCCGGGCGGGCTTCCGGCCAGGAGCAGCTTCTTCGAGACTCGATCCCGGGCGTCGAGCGGCGTGATCCGCCGAGCAACACGGCCGGCTCCGCCGACGAACGGCACGAGCACGCGCTGGCCGAAGTTCTTGGCCAGCTCCTGCTCGCGGAGGTTCGCCGAGGCGACGCTCGATGACCCGCTGACATGCGTCTCCAGCATGCGGACGGCATGTTTGCGCTCCGAGCTCGACTGGTCGAGCGCGAAGCCCACCAGGATGACGGAGGAGAAGACACATCCGATCGCGAGAAGGAGCCAGATCTCAGACATCGATATTCACGATCTTCTTCATCCACAGGACCCCGGCGACGAGCAGCAGGGCGGCGCCGGCGATCATCTCCAGGCCGGTCTTCGACGTGAACAGCAGCATGATGTAGTCCCGGTTCGTCGCGAACATGTAGAGGCCGATCGCGAACGGCATGAGGGCCAGCACCCAAGCCGAGAGCCGGCCCTCGGAGGTCAGCACCTGGATCTGTCGGCGCATCATGGCGCGTTCGCGGAGCGTGTCGGATACGTTGTCGAGGATCTCAGCCAAGTTGCCGCCCACCTCACGCTGGATGTTCACGGCAAGGACCGCCCACTTGAAGTCCGCGCTGCCCACCCGTTCTGCGAGGGCTCCGAGCGCGTCCTCCGCCCCGCGGCCCAAGCGGATCTCGGCCACGACCCGCTGGAACTCGGTCGCGGCCGGCTGGGCGATCTCCTTCGCCGTCGTGTCGAGCGCCTGTAGGAAGCTGTGTCCCGCGCGAAGGGAGCTGGCCATGATCGTCAGAACGTCGGGCAATTGCTCACGGAGCTTCTCCGCACGATGATTCAAGGCGAACCGCAACGCGGCGGTGGGTGCAAGGGCGCTGGCCCCTCCGACAGCCAGCGCGAGTACGAGGCTCTTGAGGATGACGAACCCGATGAGCATCCCGCCGAAGGCGGCCCCCACCGTGACGATCACGAACTCGCCGGATCGCAGGCTGACGGCCGCAGCCTCGAGCTCGGCGTCGAGCTTCCCGCTGAAGCCGCGAGCGTCGGCGAACCGGCGCCCGAAGTTCGTCACGCGATCGGGGATCCAACCGCCGGCACCTCGATCGATCGGCGCCTGAACCTTCTTGCCTCGGTTGCCGACGGCGGCCATCCGTTCGCCGATGATCCGCTGCTGCTTCTTCCGAGCCGCAGTGCCGAAAAGCATGACGCCCATCAGGAAGGCGGCGGCGGTGACCAGCCCGATGGCTAGGGCCAGAGCGGCCGGGGTGCCCCAGAACGAGGCGACCGCTGCCATCAGTCCCGCCCCCGAGGGTCCAGGGCGAAGATATCGGGGTCGACCACCACGCCGCGCTCTTCAAGCTTGTCGAGGAACTTCGGCCGGAGCCCCGTGGATTTCAGGCGTCCGCGGAACTTGCCCTCTTCGTTGACACCAGCCGCGAAGTCGAAGAGGAAGATGTCCTGAAGGGTGATCGTCTCGCCTTCCATCCCCTCGATCTCGGTCACATGGGTGAACCGCCGCGTTCCGTCCTTCAGGCGTTGCTGGTGAACGATCAGCTGGATCGCCGACGAGATCTGCTCCCGGATCGACCGCGGGGACAGCTCCATCCCGGCCATCATCGTGATCGTCTCCAAGCGAGACAGCGAGTCTCTCGGGGAGTTGGAGTGGATCGTGGAGATCGACCCGTCGTGACCCGTGTTCATCGCCTGCAACATGTCCAGGGCCGCGGCGTCGCGCACCTCACCGACGACGATGCGGTCGGGTCGCATCCGCAAGGCATTGCGGACGAGGTCACGGATCGCGACCGCACCCCTGCCCTCGATGTTCGGCGGGCGGGACTCCAGACGGATGACGTGCGGTTGCTGAAGCCGAAGCTCCGCCGCGTCCTCGATCGTGATGATGCGCTCGTCGTCGGGGATGAAGGACGACAGCACGTTCAGGGTCGACGTCTTCCCGGCACCGGTTCCTCCAGAGACGAGGATGTTCGTACGACCGCGAACGCACGCCTCCAGGAATTGCGACACGGCCGACGTCATGGTGCCGAATTCGATCAGGTCGTCGGCGCCGAACGGATCCGCCGAGAACTTCCGGATCGTGAGCGTCGGACCGTCGAGCGAGAGCGGCGGGATGATCGCGTTCACGCGCGAGCCGTCGGGCAGGCGAGCGTCCACGTACGGCGACGCTTCGTCGACGCGACGACCGACCTTGCCGACGATCTTGTCGATCGTGCGACGGAGCTGTTGTTCGTCGTGGAACTTCGTGCCGGTCCAGTAGAGCTTGCCGGCGCGCTCGACGTAGATCGTGTCCCAGCCGTTCACCATGATCTCGGAGACGTCCGGATCGCGCACGAACGGCTCGAGCGGACCGAGTCCCAGAACGCTGTCGCCGATCTGCCGGACGATGAGGAGCTTCTCCTGCGAGGAGAGAGGTCCCTCCTCCTCGTCGAGCAGCTCACGCAGACGCTGGTGGACCAGACCCTCGAGCTCGTTGTCCGAGAGCGTGGAGTCATAGAGACGCGGCCCCAAGACCTCGACCAGGCGCTCCTGCACCCGAAGTCGCACGTCGGAGAGTCGGTCTTTCTGGGAGGCCTTTGCGAGTCGATCTGCCAGGGACATGGAGCCAGACCTCCTTAGCTTGCGGACTTGGAGAAGAGCTTGCGCTTCCTGGTGGACTTGCCGTTGGAGCCGGCGCCGGCCTCGGCCTCGAACGCCTCGAACTGGCTCGTGAACCGCATCGCCAGATGACGGACGGCGGTTGAGACGTCCGAACCGGGTTCGTCCAGCACGACCGGCCGTCCCTTGTTCAGGGCCGTCGGCACCAGGCGGCTGGACGGGATCATCGCGTCGACCGTGATCTTCATGACGCGCTCCACATCCGAGGCGTCCAGCCCCACCTTGCTGTCCGCTCGGTTCAACACGACGCGGAACCGCTCGCGTGGCAGACCGATCGTGAGGAGCGTGTCGAGCGCCTTCGAGAGGTGTTTCACGCCGACCACGTCCAGAGGGGTTACCAGACAGATCGCGTCTGAGAGGTCGAAGCAGACGAGGGCCGAGTCCGAGTAGTCGACCGAGGCGTCGACCACCACGTAGGCGAAGTCGGCGCGGAGGGTCCGCAGGAACTTGCCCACCGCTTCACCAGCGGGAGGCTCAGCCGCGGGGTCCGGCGGCGAGCCGTAGCCCCAGAGGTGATCGGCGAACGGCACCCCGATCTCGCGGATCCGATCGTGATCGGCGCCTTCGCCAAGTCCCATCATGTCGTCCACCCGCGCGCTGGGCTCGCGGCCGAAGTACGTGAAGACGTCACCCATGTCTGTGTCCAGGTCGACGACAGCCGTGTCCTGGCCTGTGATGTCGGAGATAGCGGCCGCCAGGTTCGTGGTCAGGAACGTCTTGCCGCTCCCGCCCTTCGACGAGAACACCGAGATGATCCGTCCGCGCTCTCCCTGGATGTTGTCCGAGCTGGAACCACCCATCGATCGCAGGTTCGTGGCCCACGCCACGGCCCGTTCGACCGCATCGCGGAGCTCCTCGGTGCCCTGAGTCATATCCACCACGTCCCGGATGCCGGCCCGCATCGCGGCGGGCAGCAACCCGTTCCACGTATGGTCGCGAACCAGCACGATCGCGGTCCCCGGCGACTGACGCCCCACGAATTCCGCGAGACCCAGGGCGTCCGGTTCCTTCACCTCTGGGGACAGCACCAGCACGTCGATCGGCGTGAAGGCGTTGATGAGGAGCTCCTCTGCCACCGTGGCGGACTGCGCCCATCCGATCTCTTCGAGCTCGACCTCCAGCGCCCTGGCGATCTGCTGACGGAAGGACTGCGGCGTCCCGACGGCGACGACGCTGGCTTCGGTCATGCGGCGAACTTCCCGATCAGGAGCTTCACCGGCACCTGCGAGGCGGGGATCGGCGTGCCCTGCTCGCCCGGAGGCAGCAGTCCGGTCCAGATCTGCGCGAGCTGTGCGGCGAAGATCAGGTCTTGCGCTTGCTTCGGCGTCAGATCCAACGTCAACGTGACCGTGTCTCCGGTGGCGCGTCCCGTCTCATCCAGCACGGGGTTCACTACCTGCAGCACACGGACGGTCGGGATCAGGGTCGCCGTGAAGTCGGGCAGGTCCTGCCGGTCGGTGACCGGCGCCGACGTCGAGGTCGGATTCAGGAGCTGGTGCAGATCGCCCTTGACGATGCTCACACCCGTGAACGTGGCGAACACGGTGATGTTGTCGCCGCGCTGGATACTCCCGTTGACGCCCTGCGGAGTGTTCACCTTGATCGTGACGGCGACATGACCCTTCGAGATGCCGAGCGCTCCGCCCTGCACCTGCTCGCCGCTCGACAGGTTCGACGTCGTCAACTGCTCGTTCGCCACGATCGGCGCGGTGGTCGTTTGACCCCGCAGCTCAGCGAGGCTCGTGACGGCACCACCGACGAGGGCCTCGGCCGGGACGTTCAACTCCTTGAACGCGCCCGAATCGATCAGCGTGTCGAGGCTCGTGTTGGCAGGGATGTCCTGGGTGGCGACGATCACGGGCTTCAGATCGCCTCCGGTCTGCGCGGACTTCTTGACCCCGTTCGTATAGAGGATCACCGCCGCCGCTGCCGCAACGGCGAGCAGCACGGCGAGGGCAACCACCAGACCTCGTGACCTCATCTGTTCGTCTCCTTTCGAGACTGCTTCGTGCGTTCGTTATCGCGGTTATCGGCGCCGGGACCGAGTTCTGGACCCCTGTTGCTGGATGTCTGCGACTTCTCATCCGGACGGCGCGTCCGACCTCGGAC
>JBOGVK010000225.1:0-5330 GCA_050692375.1 Actinomycetota bacterium | reverse complement strand
GACCGCGACTTCATGCGGCCCGTAACCGGGGAGGCCTACGGGATCCCAGCGGAACGCGTCATCGGCAGCTCCACCGGGCTCCGTTACCAGGAGGACGACGGTGGAGGCACGATCGTCTACCAGGCGGAGATGGATGTGTTCGACGACGGTCCGATGAAGCCGGTGAGGATCTGGAGCCGCGTCGGTCGCCAACCGGTCGTGGCCGGTGGGAACTCGAACGGTGACATCCAGATGTTGCGATACGCCGGTGGCTCGTCACGCCCGGGACTTCGGCTGCTGATCCTCCACGACGACGACGAGCGCGAGTTCGACTACATCGCCGGCGCCGAGAAGTCCCTGGAGCTCGCGAAGGCACAGGGCTGGACCGTGGTCAGCATGAAGAACGACTGGTCCGCCATCTTCGCGACCTAGCGCGGCCCCGTCGCGCCGGTCCATTCCTTCGCGGCCCCGAGCTCGCTGACCTGGAACGTCTTGAACTTCCCGGGCACCATCCAACCGAATGCGCCAGCCAGGTGCCGCATCCAGTCGACATCGGTGACGAGCGCGACACGCTCCCAATGGGTGGGGTGGCGGACGCCGAACTCCGCGTCCTCCCACATGGCTCCCGTCGTGTATCGCTCGAAGCGGTGGCCGACGAGATAAAGCAACCTCACCTTCCCCTGCGCCGCCATCACTTCCACCGGCGGCATCATGACGTTGCGATAGTCGTCTGCGACGACGTCGCCGATCGCCTCGAACCCAAGGGTCCCGTGCGGCATGTCATCGATCCGCTCGATCACGCTTGCCGCCCCGGATGCCGCGCGGTGCGGCCGAACGACCGGTAAGCCGGAACCTCAACCAGCACTTCGCAGTGCGTGTACGTGTCCAGTGGATCCACCTCACATGTATCGAACCCAGGGCCGCCATTGACGAAGTCGGCGTCGGAGTGACCTGGGGCGTCGGCCACGGAGATGAAGTCGTTGCCGGGACCTCCAAACACCCGATCATCCCCCGCTCCGGCGACGATGTGGTCGTCGCCAGGCCCACCTGAGAGGAGGTCATCGCAGACACCGTTGCACTCGGCCTCCCCGTCGATGATGGTGTCATCGCCCTCGCCGCCGTTGGCCCGATCGTTGCCCGCGCCGGGATCGACGGTGTCGTCTCCGATGCCTCCGAACAGCACCTGATCGCCCGCTCCACCCATGAGCATGTCATCGCCGGGACCACCCAGAGCGGTGCCAGAACCGCTGATCTCATCGATCCCCGGTCCACCACAGACGACATCGTTGGGATCACCGGAGATGACGTCGTTCCCGCGGAGTCCGGCGATCACGTCTGTCCCGGCGGTGCCCCCCAACGAGGGGTCGTCGCCCGGCGTGCCGACGACGGTCGCTACCGCGCCCAGACAGTTGACGGAACCCAGGATCTCAACGGGCACGATAAGCAGGAACGGCCCGAAGTCCTGTCCCATCACATAGAACCCGCGGATGGTTCCCGTCTTGGATGGAAGTCCGATGAGCGTGACCTGGCAGGTCTCGCCGGGATCGATCACCTCGTTGTTGCAGGTGTTCTCCGGAGGGCTATCGGTGAGCCCACCCCAGTCCCCGCCTTCACAGGAGTCAGGATCCAAGACGATGGTCGTGCATACCGACTGACTGACTGGAGCGACGGGTTCCCCGCTCGTATTCGTGACCATGAGCACGGCTTCGGTGCAGCCGGGAAACGGAGGGAATAGGGCCTGACAATCCGGATCGTTCGCCAAGACCGGACCGAAGTTCACGCTTGAAGGGATCGCGGTCAGCGGCCGCACGTCGCCCGTGCCCGCAACTGCGATGCCGGGGAGCCCGGCGACCAAGAACGTCGCCGCAAGCACACGCTGCGCGATCTTCATCTCGATCCCTTCCGTGATCTTCTGCCCGATTCAAGTCCAGCCGGGTTGGGTTGTCTATATCCATCTGGCCGGACAGCCTCGTCTCTGAGCTGCAGAGCACTCGTGGGCGCTCTAGAAGGCGCTGGTGACCGAGAACAGCTGGTTGTCGACGGAAACCATCCAGTTCGAACCGACCCGCCGAACTGTCTGCTGCCCGGGCGGATCGTGGCCCCATAGCTGTGCTCACGTCAGATCTTTCTCCCACATGGTCACCATCTCCAGGTACGCCTCGATGCTCCCGTCGTCGCGCGGGAGGGTAGCCGACTCGATGAATGGATCGGTGCGCCGCTCCCGCCAGCCCATCCACCGGTAGATCGCTCGCGCCGCCGTGAAGCCGGGATCGACACCGGCGAAGAAGATCAACCGTCCCACGCCCGCACGCCGGGTCTCCGTCTCCAGGTGGCGCATCAGCGCAGGACCGATCCAGCGCCCGCGCGCCGACGGCGTGACCCACAGATCCTCGCCCCACGCGGCCCCACGCCCTTCGACCATCGAATCCAGATCCCGCTCGTCCGGGAGCTGCAGCTGCACGTGGCCGACCGCCTGGCCGTTCAACCATGCGATCAGATACGGCCCGTGCCCGCCCTCTTGGTGAGACAGGCGCTCTTCATGGATGAGTCGGGGTCGATCAGGGGACGCAGTGCAGATCGCGTCGAGCTCTCCCCGCGTCGCAGGGCGCACGTCGAGTTCGGCGTCATCGGTCACCCTGTCAGGACCCTATCGTGGCAGCGGGAAACCTCCTCGACCCGACGACGCGGGTGCCGCGGGCTTGGTGATCGATCTCGACGGAGGTGCTCGGCGTGCAGTTCGTCTCGAAGCGGATCGGCTTCTTGGTCAGCTGCGTCCAGCGGGGCCGTAAGGGCACGGCTGCTCCAGACGGGTGATGGCGGGGGCTCTTGGCGCGCACCGATCCGCGTTCGTGTTGCTCGACGAGTTGGGTCAGCGGGCGAGGAGCTTGGCAGGCTTGGTGGGGAGCGGGTCGAAGCAGCCGGAAACACGGTGTGATTTTCTTCTCGGTGGGCGCTGAGGGGCTCGAACCCCCGACCTTCGCCTTGTAAGGGAGGCACGAACGCGCTGGTGAGGGGCTTGACCTGCGGATCCCGTTGTCGTCTCCGTAGGTCTGAGTACCTCGGTGCCATCCGGCTGGTTATGCACGTGTCATGCGCATCGAGGTGATCCTAGCGGCCCATCAGATCTGGGCGACGCCTCCATCTACATGCCGTCTTGACGTGGGAACACTCTGCCGTGATCGACCACCGTGCGGAACGCAGCTACGAGCAAAGCGAACGAGGCAGCGCCCGCCAGCGCGAGAGTGGTTCCGATCACGCTGAATCGTGGTGTCGCACCTCCGATCGAACCGAACATGGCCGGGCCGAGTGCTCGTGTCGCGTTCGATCCGCGAACGGCACTCACGACCACGAACTCGCCCAGCGCTCCGGCGAACACAACGGCGGTCGCGGCGACGATCGCCAGGCGGAGCTGCGGGAGCAGGACCCTGCGCACGATCTGTCCTGGTGCCGCCCCGAGGTCCGCAGCCATCTCCTCCTGCTCCGGGTCGATCAGAACGAGGCGAGCGAAGACCACGAGCGTGGCGATAGGCACGAACAGGGTGACGAGGCCGATGACCTGCGCTCGGGTGCCGAACCATCCGAACGCCCCGAACGGGACGTTTCGAAGGGGGAAGGCGAACAGCAGCCACATCGCCACACCGAGGTAGATCGGCGGCAAGGCCACGGCAACCAACATCACCCAAAGAGCGAAGCGCGGGGTCCGCGACCGCCAGCTTCGACTACCGAGCGCGAAGGCGGTGCCGATCGGAACAGCCAGCACCATCGTCCAGGAGGCGAGCAGCAGGCTATGGACGAGCGCCGCGCGGAGCGCGGGGTCATACAGGATCGATTCCTGAGCCGTCGGATCGCCTACCCACCAACGGAGGCTTGCGCCTTCCCAGTGGGTAACGGAGCTTCCAGCGTTGAACGAATAGATGATCGCGAGGACGATCGGAGTGAGCGACCAGCAAAGGTAGGCAACCGTGATCCCCCGGAGCCACGGGGCATGACCGGGGTCTCTCCCCCCTCGGGCCGTCATACGTTCAGCGTTCTCTCGACACCCCGAGTTTGCAAGAGTGCCATGCTTGCGCTACCCGACGAGGAGGGTCGGTTGCATCCGAGGAGACTCGGCACACTGATGCTCGCGACCTTTCTGGTGGCGTGCGGCGGCGCCTCGTCGGGTCAGGGGAGCACTCCGCCTTCCCCGACACACGTCCCGACCTTCGGTCGCGTGGACATCGGAGGCTACGAGCTGGCGTGGATGTGCCAAAGCGAGGGTTCCCCGACGATCCTCGCGGAGGCTGGCTACGACTCGGCGGGGACGAGCGATCCTCGCCCGTCGGGGATGCACGTCACGAGCCTCGTCGAGGCGAAAGAGCTCAAGGCGTACTGGAGGGCGCGGCGATCCCCCCACCGTACGTCCTTGTGGCTCATTCGTACGGAGGCTTCATCGCCCGGCTGTTCGCGGCGACATACACACAGCTGACGGCGGGGCTTGTCCTGATCGACTCCTCGCACGAAGACGGGATCGAACCGTATCGCCGCTACTACGGGGACTCCCCCGAAGGCGACTAGGTGGACGGTGGCGATCTCATCGACATCGACGCCACCGCTCGAGCACTGCGCACGACAGCACGCGACTTCGGCGCATCGCCGCTCGCCGTGGTGAAAGCCGGAACGTACGAGGACGCCTTGACCATCGGTCTTTGGGATCTAACGCAGGCAGACCTCGCGACGTTCTCGTCGAACTCGGTGCTCGTCCAGGCTCGGGGCGGGCACTTCGTGATGAACGACGATCCGAACGTGATGCTCGCCGCCATCGGTGCCGTCGTGTCGAGCGCTCGCACGGGGCGGCCGCTCCCGAACTGTTCCGACCTCGTTGTGGGCACTGATGGCGCTTGTCCGTGAGCGATGCGTCGCCGACAGGTGCGGATCCGTGTACGCGAACGTCCCCTTTGTCGCGGGCTTATTTGCCCGACTGCAGCTCCCAAGCGCCGATGACCGCGTCCTCGACCGCGTCGGCATCCCCGTTCTCGAGGTCAGCGACGATCATCATGTGCTTGGCGAAACGTGCTGGCACCGAGAATGTCTCGGGGAACGAGGAGAGCAGGAAATCACGGGAGTCGAACGACGCACGGATGACGACGTGGCTGTCGTCGAGCTGGCGAGCCACCAGACGGCCGTGGTACCGCCAGTCGAGCAGGTTGCCGCGGGAGCGTTCGGTGACTCCCTCGAACTGGGCGGCGAGCTGACTCACGTCTTCCAGCCTCATCAACCCATGCTCGCACGGGACCGACAGCCGGCTATCGGATGACAGCGTGCAGTTCCCATTGCCCGATGCCTTTGAGGTCATGGCTGCCGCGCTCCTCGAA
>JBOGVK010000224.1:0-6865 GCA_050692375.1 Actinomycetota bacterium | reverse complement strand
CGTGTTGCTCGCGCTCCTGATGCTCGCGTTCGGCAGCATCGCGGCGCGGCTCGCGGTGCTCCAGGTCGGGGACCGGAGCTCGCTCGAGGCTCTCGGGCTCAACCAGCGCGTCAAGACGTTCGACCTGCCTGCCGCACGAGGCCAGATCCTCGACCGTCGCGGCGTGCCGCTCGCGATCACGCTCGATGCCCGAGACATCTACGCGGATCCCACGCTGGTCACGGATCCCGCGGGTGAGGCCGCCCAGATCGCGGACGCACTGGGTGAGAAGCTGAAGCAGATCCTGCCCGCCCTGCAGTTCGATGGGACGTTCGCCTATGTCGCGCGGCAGGTCGACCTGGACGTCGCCCAGCGTGTCGAAGATCTCCACCTGCCCGGGATCGGATTCCTCTCCGTGCCCAAGCGCTACTACCCGGCCGGAGCGCTTGCGCCGCAGGTGATCGGGTTCGTCGGTATCGACGGGACGGGTCTCACCGGGCTCGAGCAGCAGTACGACTCGGAGCTCGCGGGTGTGCCCGGCGAGCGGACCGTCGAACAGGCGGGCAACGGGCAACCGATCGCGCAGGGCATCGACGTCCTGAAGCAGCCGGTGAACGGTGTCAGCCTGAAGACGACGCTCGACCGAGAGATCCAGTATCGAGCACAGGCGGCCCTCGCGCGCGCCGTGCGGGACAACGGGGCGAAGTCGGGAACGATCATCGTCATGGATCCGAAGACCGGGGACATCCTCGCGATGGCGAACTTCCCATGGTTCGACCCGAATCACTTCGCGGACACGAACCCAGACCGCTGGCGGAACCGCGCCGTTACCGACGCGTTCGAGCCTGGTTCGGTGAACAAGATCGTCACGGCGGCGGCGGCGATCGAGTCGGGGAGCGTCTCGATCACGCAGCGGTTCCAGGTGCCGTCCTCGATGCAGGTCGACCAATACATCATCCACGACTCGCATCCGCACGGCCTCGAGACGATGACCCTCGCCGACATCATCGCCCAGTCGAGCAACATCGGGATCGCGAAGGTCGGCGGCCTGGTCGGCGAGACCACCTTCGCCTCCTATCTGAACCGCTTCGGGTTCGGTCAACAGACCGGCCTCGACTTCCCCGGTGAGTCCGACGGGATCGTGCCCGCGCTCTCGGACTGGAGTGCCTCGAGCCTGGCGACGATCTCGTACGGGCAAGGGATCAGCGTGACGCCCCTACAGATGGCTTCGGTCTACGCGACGGTTGCGAACGGCGGCGTGTGGGTGCAGCCGCGATTGGTGAGTGGAACCGTGGACGCCTCTGGAACGTTCACACCCGTGCCTGCCTCGCCGACGAAGCGGGTGCTGCAACCGCAGACGGCCTCGATCCTCGCGCAGATGCTCGCGTACGCGGTCCAAGACGGAACCGGCATGAGCGCCCAGATCCCCGGCTATCAGGTGGCGGGCAAGACCGGCACTGCGCTCATCCCGAACCCTTCCGGCGGCTACTTCGCGAACCGCTACATCGCATCGTTCATCGGCTTCCTTCCGGCCGGCGATCCGCGCGTCGTCGTCGCGGCCATCCTCGACGAGCCTTCGACCGTCTACGGCGGGGTCGCCGCGGCCCCGTTGTTCCAACAGGTGGCTCGATATGCGATCCAGCGGCTGGGCATACCCACCGCTCCCGCGGTGACGCTCCCGCCCCACGTCTTCAGGCTGCCGTGACCAGAGGGAACCCGCGACCGGGGGCGCGGGTAAGCTCGGAGCCGGTGACACCCGCCTTCCCCCCAGTACCTCTCGAGCATCTGGCCCGCGTCGTTGCAGGATCGACGATCCGTGGCGACGCCCGGGTCCCCATCGTCGACGTTGCGTTCGACTCTCGCGAGGTCGTACGCGGCGGCGTCTTCTTCTGCGTCCCCGGTCGGCAGGCGGACGGTCATGTGTTCGCCGGGGCCGCGGTGGATGCGGGAGCGGTCGCCTTGGTCGTGGAGCATGTCCTGGATGTCGACGTACCGCAGGTGCTGGTGTCCTCGGTCCGCGAGGCGATGGGACCGATGTCTTCGGCCGCGTTCGGCTATCCCGCCGCATCGATCACGACGGTGGGCGTCACCGGAACGAATGGCAAGACGACGGTCACCTATCTCATGGAGTCCATCTTCGTGGCAGCCGGATGGACGTCGGGCGTCATCGGAACGACCGGAGCTCGGATCGGGCAGGAACCGTTGCCGCTCGCGCACACCACGCCGGAGGCTCCCGATCTCCAACGGACACTGGCTCTGATGCGCGACCGTGGGGTGCGAGGCGCGGCCCTCGAGGTCTCCTCGCATGCGCTCGCGCAGCATCGCGTCGACGGGATCGTCTTCGACGTTGCGATCTTCACGAACCTCTCCCAGGATCACCTGGACTTCCACGGGACGATGGAGGAGTACTTCGACACGAAGGCCCGGCTCTTCTCCCCTGGGCACGCGCGGCGTGGTGCGGTGAACGTCGACGACCCGTTCGGGCGCCGGCTCCTCGCGGCTACGATCCCCATCACCACCTACGCGATCGACGGCGACGCCGATGTGCAGGCACGGCATGTCGTCTCGACCATCGAAGGGATCGCGTTCTCCGCAGACGGCCAAGCGATGAGGTCGGAGCTCCGTGGCGGATTCAACGTGGAGAACGTGTTGGCCGCGACGACGGCGGCCCGTCTCCTCGGGATCGGCGACGATGCGATCGCGGCCGGGGTCGAGGCTCTCCACCAGGTGCCCGGTCGGATGCAAGCGGTCGAAGCCGGCCAGGATTTCCTGGTGGTGGTGGACTACGCGCACACGCCGGATAGCATCCGAAGCGTGCTGCGCGCGTCGCGCCCGCTGACGGCCGGTCGCCTGATCCTCGTGTTCGGTTGCGGTGGGGATCGCGACCGCGCCAAGCGTCCCCCGATGGGAGCCGCGGCCACCGAGAACGCCGATCTGACCGTCATCACGACGGACAACCCGCGCTCGGAGGACCCGATGGCGATCATCTCGGAGATCGAACCCGGCGCGAAGGCCGGAGCCACCCACGGTGGTGGCGCCTTCGTCATCGAGCCCGACAGACGCACCGCGATCCGACTGGCTCTGCGTGAGGCGGCCTCCGGCGATGTGGTGGTGATCGCGGGCAAGGGTCACGAGCCGAACCAAGAGTTCCGAGACCGGACGATCGCGTTCGACGATCGGGTCGTCGCGCGCGAAGAGCTCGTCGCGATGAGGGATCGGACGTGAGACCTCGGCGGATGTCGGACGTGGCCGGAGCCGTCGAGGGATTGTTCCTCGGAGAGGACACCGAAGTGACGTCCGTCGCGATCGATTCGCGTGACATCGCTCCGGGAGGATTGTTCGTCGCCCTGCCGGGGGAGCGGACGGATGGCGGGCGCTTCGTCCCCGAGGCGTTCGCGAACGGTGCTGCCGGCGTGCTCGTGCGGGACGGTCTCGACGTCGACGGCCCGGCCGTATCCGTGCGTTCGACCGGCGAGGCGTTGTTGATGCTCGCTCGAGATGAGCGCTCGCGCATGGAAGCGCGCGTGGTCGCGGTCACCGGCGCGAACGGGAAGACGTCGACGAAGGACATGACGACCGCGGTGCTCGGGTCGACGTTCCGCACGTACGGCAGTCGAAGGTCCTTCAACAACGAGGTCGGGCTGCCGGTGACGATCCTCGAGGCGCCACCCGACACGGAGGTCGTCGTTGCGGAGATGGGCGCCCGTCACATGGGAGACGTCGCCGCTCTTTGCGGGATCGCGCGTCCGAGCATCGCCATCGTCACCAACGTCGGGGTCGCACACCTGGAGGTGTTCGGTTCCTGGGAGAGGATCGTCGAGGCCTCGGCGGAACCCATCGAAGCACTGGGTTCGGACGGGGTAGCCATCCTGAACGCCGACGACGCGGTGGTCGCCGGGTATGCGAGCCGTTGCGCAGGTCGCGTCGTGACGTTCGGGCGCGCGTCCGACGCGGACATCCGGGCAGAAGAGGTCACGCTCGCGTCCGACGGTCGTGCGTCCTTCACGCTCGCGTCCGCTGCCGACCGCGAGACGGTGACGCTCGCCGTTCCGGGAGAGCACATGGTGTCGAACGCCCTGGCGGCTGCGGCGACGGGTGTGACGCTCGGGGTGCCTCTCGCCGTGTGCGCGGATGCGCTTGCTCGCGCTGCGGTTTCGCCATGGCGGATGGAAACGTTCACGACGGCCGACGGCATCCGGATCGTGAACGATGCCTACAACGCGAACCCGGAGTCGATGGCGGCGGCGCTCCGCGCTGCACGGTGGATGGCCGGCGAAGGTCACCTGATCGCCGTGTTGGGCACGATGGCCGAGCTCGGCCCGATCGCCGCGAAGGAACATGAACGGATCGGCGAGCTGGCGGCTCGGATCCGCGTGGATCGTCTCATCGCGGTCGGCGCGTCCGCCCGCCCGATCGCCGACGCCAGCCTCCGTGAGGGCGTCGAACCGGACAACGTGGCGTGCTACGACGACCCCGAACAGGCGCTCGATGACGTGCGCCGTTCGGCGCGTGCCGGAGACCTGGTCCTGTTCAAAGGATCGCGGGTGGCCGGCTTGGAACGACTGGCGGAGGCGTTGCGGTGAAGTCGATCCTGGTCGCCGCCGCGTTCGCGCTCGCCGTCACGTTGCTCGGGACGCCGGTCGCCATCCGAGCGTTCCGTGTCTGGGGATGGGGCCAGCGTATCCGCGAGGATGGCCCGCACACGCATCTGGTGAAGATGGGCACCCCGACGATGGGCGGCATCGTGATCCTGATCGGATTGGTCGGCGGGTTCCTGGCATCGCGCGTCACGTTCCCGCATTTCACGCCCGCGGGGCTCGCACTGCTGTTCGCCGCGGCAGGTTTCGGTGTCGTCGGGTTCTTCGACGATTTCCTGAAGGTCCGCCGCGACCGGTCCCTCGGTCTGTCGAAGTCCCAGAAGTTCCTGGGGACGGCGATCGTCTCGATCCTGTTCGCCATCGTCGTGGTGCATTTCTCCCCGGAAACGGGCACGTCCACCGAACTGTCGTTCATCCGCACGACGGGGCTGCATCTCGGGGTCTTGTTCTACGTCTGGGCGTTCGTGATCCTGACCTCGTCGTCGCATTCGGTGAACCTCACCGACGGGCTCGATGGATTGGCCTCCGGGTCCTCGATCCTCGTCCTGTCGGCGTTCATGTTCATCGCGTTCTGGCAGTTCCGGCACACCTGTCAGCTGTTGCCCGGCCCGGCGTGCTACGCGATCGATCCCGACGCCGCCCTCGATACGGCGATCGTCGCCGCGGCGATGATGGGAGCGGTGACCGGGTTCCTGTGGTGGAACGCAGCCCCCGCGAGGATCTTCATGGGGGATACCGGGGCCCTGGCGCTCGGAGGACTGTTCGGGGCGCTCGCGATCACGACGAACACCCAGATGTTGCTCATCATCCTCGGCGGGTTGTTCGTGGTCGAAACGATGTCCGTGATCCTCCAGGTGATCTCGTTCCGTGGTTTCGGACGACGGATCTTCCGCATGTCGCCGATCCATAATCACTTCGAGCTTGCGGGCTGGCCGGAGTTCACGGTGGTCGTCCGGTTCTGGATCATCGCCGGTCTCTGCGTCGCGGTCGGGATCGGCTTGTTCTACGTCGACTTCATCAGCAACGGTGGGCTCGGATGACCGGCGCGTTCCGGGATCGTCGAGTGGTCGTCGTGGGGGCGGGCGTCGCGGGCGCGGCTGTGGCTCAGGTGCTCGTCGAAGAAGGCGCCGACGTCGTCGTGAGCGAAACGCGTCCTGCCGAGGAGCTGCCGCATCTCGCAGAGCTACACGAGCTGGGGGTCGTGGTCGCGGCCGGGGGACACGAGCCGACGCACCTCGAGGGCGCGACGCTCGTCGTCACGAGTCCCGGTGTGCCGCAGGACGCGCCGATCCTGTCGTGGGCGTCCGAGAGGGGCATCCCGGTCTGGGGAGAGCTCGAGCTGGGGGCGCGGCTGTGTGCCGTTCCGTACATCGCCATCACGGGGACGAACGGCAAGACGACGACGACCGGGATGATCGCCTCCTGTCTGCGGGCGGGCGGGCTCGACGCCGTCGCGTGCGGGAACATCGGTCATCCGTTCGCTCTGGCGGCGCGCGAGGCACACGAGGTCTTGATCGTGGAGGCGTCCTCGTTCCAGCTGCGATTCGTGCAGACGTTCCACCCCCGGGTGTCGGTGCTTCTGAACCTCGCGCCCGATCATCTCGATTGGCACGGATCGGAGCAGGGCTACGTCGACGCCAAGACGAGCATCCTGCGCGCGCAGCGCGAGGGCGACACGCACGTCGGCAACCGAGACGACGCTCGGGCGGCGGCGGTCTCCGGAGCGGCTCCCTGTCCGGTAGTCTGGTTCAGACTAGCTCCTCCGGACGATGGCGAAGTGGGCTACGTCGACGGAGTATTGGTGTCACGGCGTGCCGGAGAGGACGTCTTGGGACCGGTCGACGCCGAGCGGGCTGGCTTCCGCGCCGATGCCGCCGCCGCGGCCGCGGCTGCACTCGCGTTCGGCGCCTCGGCGGACGCGGTGCGGCGAGGATTGGCGAGCTTCGTCCCGGCGCATCATCGCGGGGAGGTCGTCGCCCTCGTGGACGGCGTGCGTTTCGTGGACAACTCGAAGGCGACCAACGTGCACGCTGCCCTCGCCGCGCTCGATGGAGTGGAGACGGCGGTTCTGATCGCCGGCGGGCGAGCGAAAGGCGTGGACCTGTCGCCTTTGCGCTCTCGCTCGCATCGGCTCACGGCCGTCGTGGCCCTCGGAGAGGCGGCGCATGAGATCGAGGCGGTCTTCGAGGGAGTCGTGCCGGTCCGGTATGCGACATCGATCGAAGAGGCGACGCGGACCGCGCTGACGCTGGCGCCTCGGCCCGGAACGGTATTGCTCGCCCCCGCGT
>JBOGVK010000223.1:0-10670 GCA_050692375.1 Actinomycetota bacterium | reverse complement strand
TTCGAGGGCACACCCGCCGACCTCGTCGCCGGCCGCTCCACCCTCACCGGCGAGCACCTCGCGGTCTACGTCGGCACCTGATCGAGGCCCTCGGGCACCGGCGATCGCAGCACAGATGGAGGGGCGTCCTGGGTCTCGACGGGTCCCGGGAGCGACCGCACGGTAGGCTCGGAGATCCAGGCGAGAGACGGGAGACCATGATGGCGACGACGCGTACCGCGGCGTGTGAATGGCACGGATCGCTGATGGAGGGGAGCGGCCGGGTGGCCCTGGAGTCGAGTGGCGTGGGGACCTTCGATGTCACCTGGGCCTCGCGGACGGAGCAACCCGAGGGCCGCACGAGCCCGGAGGAGCTGATCGCCGCCGCGCACGCCTCCTGCTTCTCGATGGCGCTGTCGAGCGGCCTCGCGAAGGCCGGCCATCCTCCGACGACGCTCAACACCCGCGCCGAGGTCGACTTCCAACCGGGCGAAGGCATCACCGGGATCCGCCTGCAGGTGTCGGGCGACGTGCCCGGGCTCGACGCCGACGGGTTCCGCGAGGCGGCCGAGGCCGCGAAGGTCGGGTGCCCGGTGTCCAACGCGCTCGCCGCGGTTCCGATCACGCTCACGGTCGACTGAAGCACCCTCCCGGATCAGGATGATCGACGTGAACATGCCCGAGACGCGCTACGCGATGACCGCCGACGGCGTTCACATCGCCTACCAGGTCGTCGGCGACGGCCCGGTCGACATCCTGTTCGTCCTCGGATGGGTCACTCATATCGAACGGATGAGGACCGAGCCGAGGTTCGCGCGCTTCTTCACGCGCCTCGCGTCGTTCGCGCGGGTGTTGATGTTCGACAAGCGCGGCGTCGGGCTCTCCGATCGGGTGTCCGAGGACCGGCTGCCGTCGCTCGAGGTGCGGATGGACGACGCCCGTGCTGTGATGGATGCCGTCGGCTCCGAGCGCGCGGCCGTGCTCGGGGTGTCGGAGGGTGGCCCCATGGCCATGCTGTTCGCCGCGACGTACCCCGAGCGCACGATCGCGCTGATCGTGTACGGCACCAGCGCGTGCTGGAACAACGCGCCCGACTACCCGTACAGCGTGCCCGGCGAGGATCGCGACCGCGAACTCCAGGAGTGGGGCGAGCGGCGAGACCGCCTGTGGGGGACGAAGGAGCTCGCCAGCGAATACCTGGCGGAGTCGTTCGCTCCGGCCCTCGCCCACGACGAGCCGACGATCACATGGCTGGCCGATTACATGCGGAACGCCGCGAGCCCGGGCGCCGTGAACGCCCTCTCCCAGATGAACCGCGCCATCGACGTCCGATCCGCTCTTCCGAGCATCCACGTGCCGACCCTGGTGCTGGCCCGCGACAGCGATCTCGACTACGGCGTGATGGAGACGAAGTGGCTCGCCGAGCAGATCCGGGGGGCGCGGTTCGTGTCGTTCCCCGGAGACGAACACCTCTTCGTCATGGGCCGGCAGGAGGACCTGCTCGACGAGATCGAGCGCTTCGTGGCCGATGTGCACGGCGAGGAGGCCGACCTCGACCGCGTGCTCGCGACCGTGATGTTCACCGACATCGTGGGCTCGACGGAGAGGGCGGCGGAGCTCGGAGACAAAGGGTGGCGGGAACTGGTGGAGCGCCACCACGGGGTGGTGCGGGCGATGCTCGGTCGCTTCCGTGGGAAGGAGGTCGACACCGCCGGCGACGGCTTCTTCGCCACGTTCGACGGGCCGGCGCGAGGCGTGCGCTGTGCCCGAGCGATCGGCGAGGCCGTGCAGGATCTGGGGATGGAGGTTCGAGCGGGCGTGCACACGGGTGAGGTCGAGACGATCTCCGGGAAGGTCGGAGGCATCGCTGTGAACATCGGTGCGCGGATCGCGTCACTCGCAGCCCCTTCCGAGGTGCTCGTCTCCCACACCGTTCGGGGGCTCGTGTCCGGCTCCGGCCTCGCGTTCGAGGACGCCGGTGAGCACGAACTCAAGGGCGTCCCAGACCGCTGGCGTCTGTACCGGGTCGTCGAGCCGGAGCTCACCGGCTGAACGCTTCCCCCTGCTCAGTCTTCGAGTCGATCATGCCGATGCAGTGGTATGGCGATGTCGAAACCGGAGACGGACGGATATCTGGAATCCGCTCTCGGCCGAGCCGAGCGAGCCGAGGCGACGGATCGCTCGCTCGTCGAGGTTCCAGCGATCACCTATACCGAGGATGTCGGCAGCGGTCGGACGTTCGCCGTGAGTCCCCAGATCGAGGCGATCCTCGGGTATTCGCCGGAGGAGTGGATGGGCGAGGCGAGCCTCTGCAACGACTGCGTCCATCCCGACGACCGGGACCGCGTCGTCGCCGAGTGCGACCTCGCCAATCGAACGGGAGAGCCGTATCGCTTGGAGTACCGGATGATCGATCGCGACGGGCGCATCGTTTGGATACACGACGAGGCGGTCCTCGTTCGGGGATCGAACGGGCAACCGCTGTGCTGGCAAGGCGTCATGCGCGAGATCACCCGGTATAAGCAGAGCGGATAGATCCGCGAACGTTCTCTAGTTCGAACCCTTGCGGGGCGAGAACTCGTTGCACGTGTACGAGGCCTTGATCAGGCCGCGCACGTACTTGCAGGTTCCGGTCGACGTCCGCGGGAACATGAACTCGCAGTTGTCGCAGCGGACCCCGGGCTGGGGCGCGGGCTTGTACCCGGCCTGTTCCTTCGTGAGCCCCCACGTCTTCGGCATCGCGATCAACTCTAGTCGGGAATGGGTTCCGATGGGAACCGGCCAACCCACTGCGACGTAGTGGGGGACATGCGAACGAGCGGCTCGTCGAGGCGCGGGCGCGCGTGGGGGATGACGCTCGTCCTTGCGGCATGCACGTCTGCACCCAAGGTGAGCCCAACTTCGGCGAGCTCTCCTGCGTCGTTCGGTTCGACGGACAAGGTCGCGATCGCGTTTCACTCCGATCCCGGAGGGAGCGACGACGCGTATGTGATGAACGCCCGAGGGACCGACGTGGCCGCCGTTAGCACCGGCATGGAGACGATCGCCCAGCCCACCTGGTCGCCGGATGGAACGCGTCTCGTCGTTGCCTGCTGTGCGGCGGAGCAGGGCCATCTGTTCCTCCTCGACGGTCCGGGTGCCGAGCCCGTGGAGCTCGCGCCGGATACGCCGGGAGCGGTCAACCCTGCGTGGTCGTCGGACGGGTCCACGATCGCGTTCGAGTCGATCGCCGACCGGTCCCTCTACGTCGTCGATGTGAGTGGCCCCGTACCGGGACCACCGCGACCCCTCGGAGTGTCCGGCTCTGGTGCCTCCTGGTCGCCGGACGGCAATCGCATCGCGTTCTTCGCCGAGCACGACGGGAACCTCGACATCTATTCGGTGGCCGCCGACGGATCGGGCATCGAGGGGCTCACGCGGGACCCGGCCCCGGACTATTCACCGAGGTGGTCACCCGACGGGCGTCACATCGCCTTCGTATCGGAGCGCGACGGCAACCAGGAGATCTACGTCATGAACGTCGACGGCTCCGGCGAGATCGACGTTAGCAACGACCGATCGCCGGACGACTTCCCCGCCTGGTCCCCGGATGGTCGCCTCATCGCCTACGTCGCGTACCTCGACGGGGCCGATCCACTCACGGTCGGGGACGGCAACGCGGAGATCTTCGTCGTCTCGGCGGACGGCTCGCACCGATGAGACGTGAGTCGCGATCCGGCGTGGGACGGCGACCCCTCATGGTCACCCGATGGTTCGATGATCGCGTTCACCCGGCGGACCGACCACGCGGAGATCCATGTGATGCGGAGCGACGGCGCGCACGAGGGCTGGCTCCGCGGGAGCCGAGGCGGAGCGAACGACTGCTGTCCCGCCTGGCGCCCGTGGCGAGCGCCGAGTGCGCCGAGATCAGAGCGTGGGCCAGCTGGCGACCACGGGGTGGTCGACCGCGACGGCACCGACGGACGCGGCTCCGCCGGGTGCGCCGAGCCCGCTGACGGCGTCCGTGAAGAACTCCGCGTTGATGGGTGTGAACTTCTTCCAGTCCTCCGGAACGTCGTCCTCGTAGAAGATCGCCGTCACGGGACAGACCGGCTCGCATGCCGCGCAGTCGACGCACTCGTCCGGCTGGATGTAGAGCATGCGGGACCCTTCGTAGATGCAGTCGACCGGGCATTCGTCCACGCAGGCGAGGTCCTTCACGTCGATACACGGCTCCGCGATCGTGTACGTCATGGTCTGGCCTTTTCCATGCCCCCATCATGCCGCCTGAGGATGTCATCGTCACTCCGGCCGGACCACGTCTCTGGTGAGACCGATACGCTCTTGTGGGCGATCGGGCGAGGGAGGTGGCCGACATGGCGTTTCGAGGATGGCCCGAAGAGGCTCTGGAGTTCTTCGTGGGGCTGGAGGCCGACAACTCCAAGACCTACTGGCAGAAGAACAAGGACCGCTACGAGAAGCTCGTGCGTGCTCCCATGGAGGAGCTGATCGATGTGCTCGCCCCGGAGTGGGGCGAGGGCAAGATCTTCCGGCCGTACCGCGACATCCGGTTCAGCTCCGACAAGTCCCCCTACAAGACGAACATCGCGGCGGTCATCGGAGCGGGCTACGTGCAGCTGAGCGCCGATGGTTTGGCGGCCGGTTCCGGCATGTGGGAGATGGCTCCGGACCAGCTCGAGCGTTACCGGCAGGCCGTCAGCGAGAACCGGCCGGGCGCGGCGCTCGAGGGCATCGTGGCCAAGGCCAGGGCGGCCGGACTCACCGTCAACGGCCATGGCGAATTGAAGACGGCCCCGAAGGGCTACCCGAAGGACCATCCCCGCATCGAGCTCTTGCGTTACAAAGGCCTCATCACGTGGCGAGAATGGCCGGTGCAGGCGTGGCTCGGGACGCGACAGGCCAAAGACCGCGTGGTGGAGTTCCTCCGGCAGTCCAAGCCGCTCCACACGTGGCTCCAGAGCAACGTGGGTCCGTCCGCTCTTCCCGATCGGAGGCGATGAACGCCGCCAACGTCCGGGCGACGTGGAGGCGCCTAGTATCGCGGCGTGGAGACGCGCCGGATCGGGTCGCTCGACGTCTCGGTCGTCGGTTTGGGGTGCAACAACTTCGGCGGCCGGCTCGACGAGGACGCCACGCGCGCGGTCGTGGATGCCGCGCTCGACGCCGGGATCACGTTCCTCGACACGGCCGACAACTACGGCGACACGCGTAGCGAGGAGTTCCTGGGACGGATCCTGCAAGGTCGTCGCGATCGCGTCGTGCTCGCGACGAAGTTCGGCGGGATGCGGGCCGACCTCGGACGTGAAGGCGGTGCGAGCCCCGCGTACGTCCGCGAGGCCGCCGAGGCCAGCCTGCGGCGACTGCAGACCGATCGGATCGATCTCTATCAGCTCCACACGCCCGACGGGTCGACCGCGATCGAGGACACGCTCGGCGCCCTCGACGAGCTGGTCCGTGCAGGCAAGGTCCGTGAGATCGGGTGTTCGAACTTCGACGCGGTGCTGCTCGCCCGGGCGGACGCCGTGTACTCGCCGGGCGCCGCGCGGTTCGCCAGCGTGCAGAACGAGTTGAACCTGCTCGACCGGCGCGACGTGTACGCCGCGCTGCCGGTGGCCGAACGACTCGGCCTCGCCTACATCCCGTACTTCCCGCTCGCGAGCGGTCTGCTGACCGGCAAGTTCCGCCGTGGCGAGCCGCCTCCGTCGGGCACGCGCGTCGCCGGCTGGTCCGCCGAACGGACCGACGGGGTACTGAACGACGAGACGTTCGATCGGATCGACGCGCTCACGTCGTTCGCCGAGGCGCTTGGACGCTCCCTGCTCGAGCTCGCCTTCGGGTGGCTGCTGAGCCTCGATCCGGTCGTGTCGGTGATCGCCGGCGCCACGTCACCGGCACAGGTGGACGCCAACGTCGCAGCCGGCACGTGGCGACTGGATGAGCACGAGCTCGCCGAGCTCACGCGAACGCTCACGCCGGGTGCGACCGACGGCTGACCTCAAGGTGCGATCCGCGTCGAGGCTGATCGGGATCACGCTGCTGCTATCGGTGGCCTGCACGTCCACGCCGGCGCCCGCAACGTCGAGCGGAACCGCATCCTCTTCGGAGCCATCCTCGGAGCCGTCGTCGTCCGTCCCCTCCGTTTCCCCGTCGATCGTTCCCGAACCGATCGGCACCACCGGCCGCGTCCATGTCAACGCGTCGGTCGACGGCTCGTTCCTGGTGCGCGGCGCCTATCCGCAGGTCGACTCGAGCTGTAGGGACGCGCAACAGCCACGGCTGTTGGCTCGCTACCCCGGCTCGCTCGCGGTGCAGCGCGCCGAAGACGGGACGCTCTCGCTCACCGTGACGCTGCCGTTCGAGTCGTACCTGCAGGGCATCGCGGAGGTGCCGCCGTCGTGGCCGAGCGCAGCGCTGGACGCGCAGGTGATCGCCGCTCGCAGCTACGCGCTCTCCACGACGGGATGGAGCGGCGAGCAAGGCACAGCGCTGGATACGCCGATCTGTTCGACCAGCTCGTGTCAGGTCTATCGCGGGATCCCGGTCGAGCCCGTGCCGGGGATCGCCCGGTGGTACTCGGCGGTTCGGCGCACGACGGGGCTGGTCCTCCTCTCCGGCGGCCGGCCCGCCGACACCGTCTACTTCTCCACCTCGAACGGGCAGACGTACGCCAATGAGGACGTGTTCGGCAGCGCGCCGCTGCCGTATCTGCGCCCGGTGGTCGAGCGCGACGACGGAGCGTCGCCGACCTCGCGATGGCAGGTCCGGATCGGGTTCCGCGACCTCGCGACGTTCCTGTCGCGGGGGGGTGCGTGGCCGGATGGGCACGCGATATCGGCCGTTTCCGGCGACGGCTCGAGCGTGACGATCACCGATGGGGCCGGTTCGACGCACGTACTGGACGGCACCGCGTTCCGGGACGCCGTGAACACGTGGGCGCCGTGCCTGCAGCCCGATCGGTACCCAGCGGGCGGCCTGCCCATCACGATCCCGTCGCGATGGATGACGGCCTCGTCTTCGGGTGGCGCCGCGGTCGTCACCGGCCGGGGATGGGGCCACGGCGTCGGGATGGTCCAGTGGGGCGCCTACGGCAAGGCGCTCCAGGGTTGGTCCGCGGCGCGGATCCTCGCGTTCTACTACGGGGGCCTCCGGCCGCGCCGGTTCCCCGAGCCGGGGTTGATCCACGTGGTGGTCGCGAGCGGGCTGACGTCGCTCCGGCTGCGAGCGTCGGGAACCGGCGCCACGATCGACGGCCGCGAGCTCGGATCCGGGCCTCTCGTGATCACCGGTGGCGAGGAGCTCACGGTGAGCGGCCCGGCGCTCGGGTCGGCCTGAACTGGAGGGCCCCTCGCCGGGCGTAGGCTTGGCGAACGGGATGAGGCAGGTGCGTGCAACCACCGCATGGCTGCTCGCCGGCACGCTCGTCGCGCTCGCGGCGTGCACCGGAGGAACGCATCACGCACCTCGCCCTCGGCCGGCGGATCCGGATCGACCTCACCGAAGCGATCATCACCACGCTCGCGAACGGTCAGCCGCTTCCCGCCGGATGCCCGACCGGAACGAACGCTCGGGCGCACACGGTGGCCTTCGTCGCGGGAGGCAACGCGTGGGCCCTCGACCCGAAGAACGGCGACGCGACGTGCCTCTTCCCTGCGCCCGACCCCGGGCCGTTCACCTGGAACCCGAGGGGAGACCGTGCGCTGCTGAGCGGTCTGCAGATCGAGTCGGTCGACGGCGAACGGTTGCGAGCCGGCTCGTCCTCGCAGACCGCCGTGTCGTCGTGGGGTCATCCCATCGGTGAGGCCGTCGTCTACATATCCCCGAGCGGCACGCGTCTGCGCAAGATCTACCCCGGAACCCAGCGTCACGACGACATCACGCCGGTGGCGCACGTCCACTATCTGAACGTCATCTATCATCCGTCGGGCCTCGCGCTCGCGTTCGTGATCGACACGGGCCAGCGTCAGGAGATCTGGCTCTCGTCGAACGTGGGCGCGGATCCCGTGCGGCTGGTCTTCGCGGTCGGAGGCACCACGTTCGGTTCTTTGGCCTTCTCAGCCGACGGTCGCACGTTGTTCTACGCGGCCGTCCATGCCGACGATGCACCACTACTCCACGCGCTCGACCTCACGAACCCAACGATCGATCAAGGTCTCTGGCACGGCGACCCGGGAGATCGGATCGCCGCGATCTTTACCCAGCCGAAGCGAGACGGGCAGCTCGTCGCGCTGACCGTCGGAGCGGCCTGTCAAGACTCGAGGGCGATGTTGTTCCGACGCGGTGAGCAGCCGCGGCTTCTGGCCGCCGCGCCGTCACGCATCGTTGGGTGGCTCGACGCACGAACAGTGCTGGTCGCCACCGACGGATGCACGAGTCGAACCTGGCCGCGATCGACATCACGCAGAGCGGCGGGATGCTCCCGCTCGTGGCGGGGGTCGATATCGCCGCGGCTCGAACGCCGCTCCTCGGGTTCGTACCCCCGCTCCCCGCACACATCCAGCAGCAGGTGGGGACGGGGGTCGGGTGATGACGGCCGGGGCGGCCGGTCGGCCGCGGTGAGGTTCGAGCCTCGATCTGAATCGTGTCAGCCCCCCGCCCGCCTGACGCTGCGGTCGCCCAGCTACCAGCGAAGTGGTTCGCCGTCCTGGAAGAACCCGCCGGTGGGCCCGTCATCGGTGAGGGTGACACCCCACACGATGCTCGCGGCGCCCTGCTCCGCCGAACGCGGCGCGCTCTCGCCTCCCATGTCCGATCGGCACCACCCCGGACTGATGGCGTTCACCAGGATCCCAGTGTTCGCCAGGTCCTCGGCGAGCGCACGCGTCATGGCGTTCATCGCCACCTTCGTGACGCGGTAGACACCACCGCCGTGCGATTCGTGTGCGTTGGTCGCGATCCCGGTCGAGACGTTGACGATGCGCCCCCAGCCGCGCTCTTGCATCGGCGGCAGGAACGCCTGCGTCACGCGCCAGGTCCCGAGGGTGTTCACCTGCCACGCCTGTTCGATCTCCGCCGGCGTGACGTCACCCTTCGGGTAGATCCCGGCGTTGTTCACCAGGACGTCGACACCCTCCGGGGCGAGCTGGTCGCGCGCGGACGCCACGCTCGTGGGGTCGGCGACATCGATCCTCACCGCGGTGACCCCGGGGAGCCCGAGCGTCGCCGCGGCAGCCTCGCCGACATCCACGTCGCGTGAGCCGAGGAACACCTCCAGGCCGAGGTCACGAAGCAGGCGGACGACTTCGAGGCCGATGCCTCGGTTGCCGCCCGTCACCAGGGCGCGCCGGTCTCGCACGTGCTTCGCCGCGTTCACGATCGGCGAGCCTACTCTTGGTGGGTGCGCTGGGTGCTCATCGCCCTCGGGATCCTGCTGACCCTCGTCGGCGTCGTGTGGATCTTCCAGGGGGCGGGGTTCCTGAAAGGGAGCTTCATGACCGGGAGCTCGAAGTGGCTGCTGATCGGCGTCGTCAGTGTCGTGATCGGTCTCCCTGTGGCGTTCCGAGCACTCCGTCCTCGGCGGTGATCACCCTCAATCATCCACCACTTGGTAGAGCTGCCACTCGCCCGGGATCCCCTTGAGCGGATGCTGACCTCGGTCGACGAACGAAAGGCCAGAGCCCGCAACCGGATCCTTCACGGTGCTCGAGACGAGGACCTCGTTCGGGCCTGCGATCGAAGCGACCCGTGCGCCGGTGTGGACGGCGATCCCTCCGACCTTGCCATCGAGCAGCTCACATTCGCCCGCATGGACGCCCGATCGGATCTGGATGCCCAATCCGCCCACCGCATCCGAGATCGCTCGCGCGCAGCGGATCGCGCGAGCCGGCCCGTCGAACGTCGCGAAGAAACCGTCGCCGGCAGTGTCGACCTCGCGACCGCGGAACCGCGCGAGCTCAGCGCGAACGATCACGTGATGCCGCTCTAGGAGCTCGGCCCACTTTCGATCGTCTGGTACGCGATCTCGACGTCGCCGCTCCGCGCGTATCTCGTCTCCGGGGGCACGCCGGAAGTCCGCGCGTTGATCCGGCCTCTCTACAAGGACGCGGCTCCGATCAGACCCCCGAGAGACTTGGGACCAGATGGGGCAGGATCTATCTTCTGTTTGTTGAGATTCGACGATCGTTCGTTTCGTTCTTGGTTCAGGATCCACATCGTGCCACGGCGACGGCCGGCGTTGGAAACCGATGACGCGTGCACGTCGAACGGTAGAGGAACGACCCTCAGGAGGTTTGACGATGCACCTGCCACGCCGCTCCCTGCTCATCACCGCGATCGCGCTGTGCTTGGTCGTCTCGTTCGTCCCGCTCGCGAGCGCACGGACGCCGGACGCGATCGCGAACCCGGTGACGAGCGGGCTCCAGCCGCGCTCGCTCGCGTTCTTCGACGCGGATCACGGCATCGTCGCGGGCACGATCGTCTGCCCGACATGCACCAAGCATCGGACCGCCGCGATCTCGACCACCGCCGACGGAGGCTTTACGTGGAGCTCGCCGACCACGTTCGGCCCCCCTGCGGCGAGCGGCGTGACGGTCGCGCCCGGCGGATCGGACGCGTGGGCGCTCGTCGGGAGGCGCCTCGAGCACAGCGGAGACGGGGGAACGACCTGGTCGATCCTCCCCAAGGCCGGCGTCTCGGATCCGAGCTTCGCCACCGCCATGGATGGATGGGCGATCCGGCGAGCCACCGTGTCAGCG
>JBOGVK010000222.1:0-8116 GCA_050692375.1 Actinomycetota bacterium | reverse complement strand
GGTCATGGCCGATTGGATCGTGCACGGCGAGCCCGAGTACGACCTGTGGAAGATGGACATCCGCCGCTTCGGCCGGCAGTACCGTTCGCGGCGCTACGCCAGCGAGCGCGCCTACGAGGTCTACGCGACCTACTACGACATCCACTACCCCGGCGAAGAACGGCAGGCCGGCCGGCCGCTGAAGACCGCCCCCACGTACGCGCGCCTGCAGGAGCTGGGGGCGGAGTTCGGCGAGAAGTCTGGCTGGGAGCGCGCGAACTGGTTCCGTTCGAACGAGGACCCGTCGCTCGGATCGCTCCGGCCCCGCGGCTGGGCCGGCGAACACTGGTCCACCGCGATCCCGGCGGAGCACATCGCGACGCGGGAACGCGCCGCGCTCTTCGACGAGTCGAGCTTCGCCAAGATCGAGGTGAGCGGACGGGGGGCGGTCGGGTTCCTGCAGCGTCTCTGCGCGAACGACGTCGACCGCGAGCCCGGCACCGTGGTCTACACCCAGCTGCTCAATTCCCGCGGCGGCATCGAGTGCGATCTCACCGCGACGCGTCTGAGCGAAGATCGCTACCTGCTCGTGACCGGCACCGCGTTCGGGAACCATGACCTCGGATGGATCCGCAAGCAGCTCGGGGACGGGAGGTCCGAAGGCGTGGCCGTCCGCGACGTCACCGGCTCGATGGGTTGCTTCGGCGTGTGGGGGCCACGCTCTCGCGACATTCTGTCCGCGGTGACGCCTGCCGATCTGTCGAACGACGCGTTCCCATACATGACCGCGCGCGAGATCGTCGTCGGTGACGTGCCGACGCTCGCGCTCCGCGTGACCTACGTCGGCGAGCTCGGCTGGGAGCTGTACCCCCGCGTCGAGTTCGCCGGCGCGCTTTGGGACACGTTGATGACCGCCGGGGCCCCGAAGGGGATGATCGCGGCGGGCTACCGCGCGATCGACACGCTGCGGCTGGAGAAGGGCTACCGGGCGTGGAGCGCCGACATCACACCCGAGGAGCATCCGTTCGAGGCGGGCCTCGGCTTCGCGGTTCGGATGGACGTGCCGGGGTTCATGGGCAACGAGGCGCTGGAGCACGCTGTGGCTGCCGGGCTCACCAGGAAGCTCTCGTGTCTGACGCTCACCGACGCACGAGCGATGACGCTCGGCAACGAGCCTGTATTCCACGACGGACGGGTCGTTTCGCGGGTCACGAGCGGCGGGATCGGCTACACGGTGGGCCGTTCGATCGCATACGCCTATCTGCCCGTCGAGCTGGCGCTGGCGGGTACGTCATGCGAGGTGGAGGTTTTCGGGGAGCGCGTTCCTGCGAACGTGACGAACGAACCGCTCTGGGACCCGAAGGGTGAACGGATCCGCGCCTAGCGTGCCCCTCCTGGTCCGCCACTCGACCGCGACAGTCGTGATGACGGTCCGCCGGCAAGGCGGCGCTCTGTAGTGGACTGGCCCTTTCAGCTACCCTGACGCGAAGTTGTGGCCGTTCCAATAGGCGGCGAGACGCTGGCGGGTAGCACGACCTATGAGCGCCAGATGCAGCTCCTCGGGCGTCCCGTGATCGCCCGCGTCGAACAAGATCTCGATCCCTTCGCCGCCGAACCGAACGAAGGCGCGGTCGACTCCGGGTGACTCGATCGACGCTTCAAGAACGAAGACTCCGCGGGACGAATATCCGTACGCCATCGAGGCCGTCCATACGAAGATCCGCCCACCGTGCGCACGGACGAACCCGACAACTGCTGGAGACGCCACGATCCTCATGGCATCAGTCTGCGGCCGTTCGGATCAGACTGGACCACCGATCCGAGTCCATGAGGGTCACCGCCCGATCCCACCTCTCCACCGCCCAACCCAAGAAGTCGAAGTCGATCGCCGAGATCTGCGCTTGGATCGCCGCCCATAACGTCCAGCCGACGTCGGCCATCATGGCGAAGAGCTCCATCCTCGCGAGCTGTACTGGGTCCTCGCGTCCGAGATACGCTGCGCACAATGCGGCGCGCAGCTCATCGTCGTATCCGCATTCCTGGGCCGTGTCGCCCAACTCGAAGCAGGGATCGTCATTCCCGCTGTACTCGAAATCGATGATCCACAGCTGCCGGCCGTCGTCGAGGTAATTCTCGGCGAGGAGGTCGTTATGGCAGGGCACGGTCGGAAGCGCATTCACCGAGAGCACCCGCTCCAACTCCGCCACCATCGCCATCCGATCGAGGAACCCATCGGGGATCGGGACGGCGTGGTCATCTACCACCCGCAGGTAGCCTTCGGTCGTCCGGAACATGTCGAAGTCGTGCAGGAATCGAGGCCCGGCGTGTAGCCGCTTGAGCGACGTGGCGATCCGTTCGGGCATCGCAGGCTCTCGGAGACGCTCCGCGGTCATCGTGTCGCCACCGATGCACTCGAGGACCATGACCGACCAGTCGTCGAGGTATTCGAGGATCCGCGGCGAGACGCCAGTGGAGGACGCTGCCTCGGCGTTGTGTCTTTCGTTCCGGCGATCGACGGCGAGTAGCTCGGTCGACGCACCGGGGAGGCGGACGACGTATCGGGTCCCGTCGGCCTCGACCAAGTAGTTCTCGTTCGTGAGGCCACCTGAGAGCGGGGACACTCGTACGTCTCGGTCGCGCCAAAGCGAGACTCGATCCACGACCTCGTCGACGCTCGGGCGTTGCATCCTTTCGCTCCTTGCTCCCCGCGCTAGGCGAGGATGCGCTCGCCCGCAGGATCGTAGAGCACGTCCTCGGCAACCTCTGCAGGGACCGGTCGACCGAACACCTCGACGTCGACGCGATCGCCCGTCACGACCTCGGCGGGTAGATACGCGTAGGCGATATTGCGCCGGATCGTGAACCCATATGCGCAACTGCGGATGCGACCCACGACTTCGCTGCCGGCGAGAACCGCCTCACCTCCATAGATCGTCAGGTACTCCTCGTCCCCGACAGCGATGGTCCGCAACCGCCGCGTGAGTCCCCCACCCGCCCCGTGTTTCGCGATCAACGCCTCTCGACCGACGAAATCCCGTCCATCCGGCTTCACGCAGAGGCCGAGACCGGCTTCGATCGGATCGTCGAGCATCGTGAGGTCTGTCCCGAATGAGCGATAGCCCTTCTCCATCCGCAAGGAGTCGAGCGCGCGATAGCCCGCCGCGGCAACCCCGTGTTTCCGGCCGGCGTCCCACAACCGATCCCACACTTGCACCGCCCATTCCGGATCCAGATAGAGCTCCCATCCCAACTCCCCGACATACGTGATCCGCTGCGCCAGTACGCTCGCTCCTCCGATGTGCACGGTTCGCGCCGCGAGGAAGGGGCACCCCTCGTTGTCGACGTCGTCGTCGGTCACGGCGGCCAGCACCTCGCGGGCCGCTGGGCCCCAGAGCCCGATCACCGAGAGGTCGTCGGTCTCGTCGCGGAGCCGGATCTCGCCGTCGACCTCACCCATATGCGCTCGGAGCCATCCGAGGTCGGCGTCGATCGTCGCGGAGCCGGTCACGACCCTGAACCGCTCGTCCGCCAACCGGGTGACCGTGACGTCGGCAACGATCCCACCTCGGCGCTCAAGCAACTGCGTGTAGACGACGCTTCCGATCGGCCGATCCACCCGGTTGTCGCAGACACGGTCGAGCAGCGCAAGGGCACCTGGCCCAGACACGGCGATCTTTCCGAACGACGTCATATCGAAGATCCCGGCACGCTCGCGCACGGCGCGATGCTCCCGGGCGACGAGGGGAAGGAACGGTGGCTCGGCCCAGCCCCACACGCGCTGGTCGGCGCCGGCCCGGCGCCAGGGCGCGCCCGCCTCGAGGTACTCCGCTCGCTCCCAGCCGTTCTTGACGCCGAAGACGGCACCTAGATCCTGTAGACGCGTCGTGAGGGCGCTCTCGCGTTTCGGCCGGCCCCACTCGTCCTGGTCGAAGGGGTAGCGCAGCCGGTAGTAGTAGCGGTAGGTCTCACGCGCCGTCTCGGCGGCGAACCAGGGATCGTGGTAGACCCGGCCGAACCGCCAGGCTCGGTAGGGAAGCACGTCCAGCTCCGTCTCGTCCGCGGTTACCCATTCGGCCACGGTCTTGCCGATCCCGCCGGCCGCGCCAAACCCATTGAGTGACAATCCCGCCGCCATATAGAACCCACGGATACCCGGGATCGGACCGAGGAGGGGGTTCGCGTCTGGCGTCATGGCGTCGGGATGACAAACGAGCTTCACGATCTCGGCGTCCGCGACGAATGGGAACCGCCGCGCGGCGCCCCGCATCAGTTGTTCGAACCTGCCCATGTCGGGCGGGAGCGCGCGGCTGCCATGTTCCCACGGCACGCCGTCCAACCACCGCGCGACGGGGTCCGGCTCGTATCCGCCGAACAGGATCCCGCCGGCCTCCGATTTGCCGTAGACGAGGTTGTCCGGGTCGCGGAAGCACGGCATGTCGTGTGGCAGCTCGGCGCCGGGTACGGCCTTCAATGCGACGTGCTGGTGGTCGACGGGCGTCGAGGGAACGAGCGCGCCGACCATCGCGGCGACCTGCGGCGCCCAGATACCGGCCGCGTTCACGACGACCTCCGCTTCGATCCGAGTGTCCTCGGTGCGCACAGCCGACACCTCCCGCCGCGGCGATAGCTCGATCCCCGTGACCCGCACGCCGGTGAGGATCCTCACGCCGAGCGCGCGGGCGCCATCGGCCAGCGCGTGCGTCGCGCCATGCGGATCCAGGTATCCATCCTCCGGCATGTACACCGCGCCGTAGAGCTCCTCGGGCGAGGCGGCGGGGATCAGCGATCGCGACTCGTCCGCCGACAAGAGTTGGGCGTCGAGTCCGATCCCTTTCGCGCGCGAAACCCCGCGCTGCAGCTCCATGAACTGCTCGCGGGTCGACGCGAAGCGTAAGCCCCCGACCGTTTCGAACACCCCGAGCTCACGGTAGAGCTCGATCGAGTACCGGCGGAAGCGCATCATGGTCGGCGACGGGTTGAACGTCGTCACCAAACCGGCGGCGTGGTGTGTGGAGCCGCTCGTCAGCTCGCCCTTCTCGAGCAGAAGCACGTCCGTCCACCCGGCTCTCGCCAGGTGGTAGGCGATGCTGCACCCAACAACGCCGCCGCCAATCACCACGACGCGAGCGCGATCCATTCCTCGAGCGACCCTTCCCGAGCACGGTGGGGCGGGTGCGAGCCCGCCCCACCACTCAGCGATCTACCGCTACTCCGGTGGGATCTCGGCGAAGGCGTACTGCACCTTGACGCCCCGGCGGGCCTGTACCGAGCGCATGATCAGGTACACGACCAGGCCGAACACGACGGTCCCCGCGACTACGTAGTAGGGGAATGCGCCGTTCGAATAGGCGAGACCGAGCTCCGGGACGATCAGGAACGACCCCACCATGAACGTCGCGGTCGCGAACCCGATGACGCCGAGGACCGTCACCCACGGGACACCGCCGATCCTATACTTCGCGCCAGGCGATGCCTCGTAGAGCTGTTTCGCCCTGTACGGCAGCAGCGCGGCCGCGAGCGCGCTGAACATGAACACCACGCCGTTGGCGAAGGTGATGCCGAGGGCCCACTTCGTGCTCCAGTCGGCGATCTTGTTGAACGCAAAGATCACTGGAACCGCTGCCAAGAAGTAAATGACGTGGGCGTTCACCGGTGTCTTCCACTTCGCGTTGACGCGGCTGAACCAGTCGGGCAACAGGCCATCGAGTCCCTGGGCCACCATGATGCGTGTGCAACCGATATAGCAGTTACAAACGATCTGGAACGAGTTGAGGATGAATCCCAGCCCGATGATCGCAACGATGATCGGGCTGCCCGTCAGTCCGAGCGCCATCAGGTTGGGGAACAAGGTGTTTCCCCCGATCAACGCCTTCCCATTGCCGAGCCAGAACCCTGAAGAGGCCGTGATGATCCCGTCGCTCCCGATCCCCTTCTGCATCGCGAGCGCCATCAGGATCAGCAATCCAGCCGTAACAACCAACGACCCGACCAGGATGAACACCTGGTTGCGGAAGACGTTTGCGTTCTTGATCTCGCCGCCTTGCTCTACCGAGTACGACGCCCACTGGAGGCTGGTCCAGGCGACCGGCGCGACCAAGATCGTGCCGAAGAGCCAGAAGGGCGGGTGGAAGTTCGCCCCCGCCGCCAGAGCGCCGGCTTTGGCCTGACCGTAGAAGTTCTTCACTCCATCGACTGATCCGGCGAACGAGTTGATCTTCGCATGGAATGCCGCCGGGTTCGTTGTGAGGAAGAGCACCATCACGAGGCCGAACGAAAGCAGGATCGCGTACCACATCACGTACTGGAACCTGACGTAGTTCTTGAAGCCCGTGACGAGAAGGACCAAGGCGATCGCGGCATTCGCCAAACTGATGACGATGATGCCGTTTGCCGTGGCGGCCCAGGTTCCGATCGAGGTGAACCAATGGGTCCCGGTCGTCACTCCGAGCCCGATGAACGTCGGCGCAATACCGAGTGTCGCCAGCAGCCACCCCGACAGCGCGACCCACTGCAGGATCCAGAGCACGAAGAACGCGAAGACGATCGTGAACCCGACGCCCCCGCCGAACACACGGCTCTGGAATACGTAGTCACCGCCGGAGCGTGGGAGCGCGGTCGCGAGCCACACATATGCAAGCGCGATGGGGAGCTCGAACAAGAACGCGAAAGCGATCCCCAGGATCAGGTTCGACCCCTGGAAAGCCGTCGGTGCCTCAAGATACACCCAGGGGAAGATGATCCCCATCGTCAGGACGCTATAGATGAACGCGGAGTACGGCGACATAACCCGGACCAAACCAGATGCCCGCCTGGTGAAGACCTGTGGGGCTACTGCGTCGGCCATCCCTCCCCCTTTCAGCTCTCTACGGAACCGGATCGGGTCTACCCGGACGTGAACTGATGCCCGATCACCTCTCCTCCTCGGATCGACACGATCAACCCTCGCAACACCCCCTCTCCGTACTCGCTTCCCGGGTTGAGCGCAAGCGTGCGCTTGTAGTTCTTGAGACCTCTCGCCTCATGGATGTGACCGTGCAGCCCGACGGTCGGTTGGTAGCTGGAGAGGGCGTCGGCGACGCTCTGCGCACCGGCTCCGTAGTAGGTCGGCTGGCCGTTGACCATGAGTGGCTTCGGCGGCCAGACGGATGCGTCGAGCTTCATGCAGGTATCGAGGCCCGAGTCCAACGGCGGACAGTGGAAGTTGAACACCGCCCGTGACGGATCCGGCACCTGGACCATCAGCTTCTCGATCAGCTCTCCGATCTCTTCATCGGTACGCTCACGGGGCGTTTCCCATGGCGTGGGCGTGGAGTAACCGATCGTGACCAGGACGTGCTCATCGTCGAGGGGAACTACCCGGTTCTCCGCGTTCACGACCCGCTCGAGCGGAGCCTCGTTCAGGGCAGAGAGCACCTCGTCGGTGTCGTCGTTGCCTCCGCACAGATACACGTTTACGGATGTGTCCTTCAGTCGCTCTTCGGCGAGCTGGATCCACTCGGCGAGTCGCTCCTTCGCAAGAACGTCGAACAGGTCGTCGATCCGATCCTGCTCACCCTCGTACTCGCGGTACTCCTCGGGCTCCATCTCCTTCCAGTAGAAACCCAGCGTTTGTAAGTTGCGCTTGAAATCCTTCATGTCCTCGGCGCTCGTGATGTGATGGTTCTGCCCTTGGAGGCGGGCTCGCCACGTCCCCCCGCCATCGGCGACCAGCGGGATCAGCAGCTTGCCCATCAGGTCCCCGCCGAAGACCAGCGCGTCGACCTCGTAGAACTTCGCTGCGTTCAGGAACTTGCGGTAGGTGGGCTCGGAGCCGTGGATGTCGCAGGCGTAGAACAGCCGCGTTGGGGTGCCCTTAGCTGTCCCACGCTTCTTGAACACCGACATCAGCCCGCCTCCGGCGCCAGCTCGCCGACGTCCTGGTACCACTTCTTGCGGTCGCCGATGCGGTTCCGCATCTTCCAGCCCCTGCTCTTCGGGGCGGCCTCGATCCGATCGAGGGCCACGGCGACTTGATCGGACACCCTGGCCTTCTGCTCATCGGTCAGTTGGGCGTAGCTCGCGGCCATCTGGCGAACCTTGCTCAGGTTCATCGAGAGCGTTCGCCACCATCCCCAATCCTTGGCGCACACGGCGGCGA
>JBOGVK010000221.1:0-18232 GCA_050692375.1 Actinomycetota bacterium | reverse complement strand
TCCTCGAGGGGCTCGAAGCCTTCGAGCCCCGACGCCGCCACGACGAGTGCCTGGACGCGGTCCGGCTGTTCCAGCGTGAGATCGATCGCGATGGCGCCGCCCATGGAGCATCCGACCAACAGGGTCTGCGTCACGCCGAGCGCGTCGAGCAATGCGGCCAGGTCGCGCACGTGCGAGTGCGACTCCCCCGTCAGCCTGCTCGACCGTCCGTACCCCCGAACGTCGTAGCGCAGCACGCGGAAGCCCGCGTCGAGCAGCACCGGTACCTGCGGATCCCATGTCCGCAGATCCCAGAGCCCCGGATGGATCAGCGTCACCACCGGACCTTCGCCGGCCATCTCGTAGAAGAGGGAACCTCCCGGCACGTCGAGTGAGCCCATCTGCACATGTGTCATGCGTCGAACCCCGGCTTCAAACGCCGATACGTCTCGGCGAGCAACTCCGGGAGCACACGTGTCTCTCCGACGACCGGCAGGTAGTTCGTGTCGCCGCTCCAGCGCGGAACCACGTGCCAGTGCAGATGCCCGGGGATCCCCGCTCCGGCGATCCGTCCGAGGTTGAGCCCGACGTTGAAGCCGTGTGGCTCCGACGTTCGACGGAGCACGCCGATCGAGCGCTGCAGCAGCGCCTGGAGCTCTGCGTTCTCGTCCGCGGTCACGTCCTCCAGCTCGCCGACGTGGCGGAGCGGCACGATCAGCAGGTGTCCCGGGTTGTAAGGGAACTTGTTGAGCACGACGTACGCCAGCTCGCCACGGGTGAGGACGCGATCGTCCTCGGCTCCCGGGATCGAGCAGAAGACGCACCCGGCGTCGTCGGGCTCCTCCTTCGCCTCCTGGATGTACTGCATGCGCCAGGGGCTCCAGAGGTGATCCACTCAGCCCCCGAAACGCGTCTGGGTCAGCGCGCGCGCCCGCACTTCTTCGACGAGCGCACCGACCACGACCTCGAACGCGAGGCCCGGTGTTTCTTTCCCCTCGCGATCGCGGACGGTGAACGTGCCTGCCTCGATATCACGATCGCCGACGACGAGCGTGTACGGAGCCTTCATCAGCTGCGAGGCGCGGATCTTCTTGCCGACGGTCTCCTTCGAGTCGTCGACGAACGGCCGGAGCCCCGCCTCCCGCGCGCGCGCGGCCAATCCCTCGCAATGCTCGACATGACGATCGGCGACGGGTACGAAGCGGATGTGCTCGGGCGAGAGCCAGAGCGGGAACGCCCCTGCGTAGTGCTCGATCAGGACCGCGCTGAAACGCTCGAGCGTCCCGAGGATCGCGCGATGCACCATCACCGGACGATGACGTTCGTTGTCGTCGCCCGAGTACTCCATGTCGAAGCGCTCCGGCAACGCGAAGTCGCACTGAACGGTGGTGAGCTGCCACAGGCGTCCGATCGCGTCCTTGAAGTGGAAGTCGACCTTCGGTCCGTAGAACGCGCCCTCGCCCTCGGCCACCTCGTACACGAGCCCGCTCTTGTCCAGAGCCTCGCGAAGCGCCTCGGTCGCCCGCTCCCACATCTCGGGCTCTCCGATCGCCAAGCCGGGCTTGGTGGACAGATGGACGACGGGATCGGAGAAGCCGAACGTCCGATGGATCTCGAGCGTGAGGTTGAACACCTCCAGGATCTCCTCGATCAACTGATCGGGCGTGCAGATGATGTGCGAGTCGTCCTGCGTGCCCCCGCGGATCCGAAGCAAGCCGTGGAGCGCGCCGAGGCGTTCGTACCGGTAGATCGTCCCGAGCTCCGACAGCCGCATCGGCAGGTCGCGGTATGATCGCACCTGCGATTTGTAGATCAGGACGTGGAACGGGCAGTTCATCGGTTTGACGAAGTACTCGTTGCCCTCGCCATCGTCCATGACCGGATACATGTTGTCGATGTACTTGGCCGTGTGCCCACTCGTGTCCCACAGGCCACGTCGCGCGACGTGTGGTGTCACGACCAGGTCGTAGCCGCGTTCGAGGTGCAGATCGCGGACGTAGTCCTCGAGCTCCTTGCGGAAGATGCCGCCGCGCGCGTGCCACAACCACAGGCCGGGACCGAGCTCGTCGGGCGACGAGAACAGGTCGAGCTGCCGACCGAGCTTGCGATGATCGCGCTTCTCCGCCTCTTCCAAGCGAACGAGGTACGACGCGAGGTCCGCATCGGTCGCCCACGCCGTTCCGTAGATCCGGGTCAGCATCGGGCGGGTTTCGTCTCCCCGCCAGTACGCGCCCGCGACGCTCGTGAGTCGGAACGCGCCCAGTCGGCCCGTGGACGGCACATGCGGCCCGAGACAGAGGTCGGCCCAATCACCATTGCGGTAGAGCGTGACCGACTCTCCGGCCTCGACCTCGCCGTTGGTCTCCACCTCGTTCAGGCCTTCGACGATCTCGGTCTTGAACGGTTGGTCCGACAGGCGTGCGAGCGCTTCGGCGCGCCCCACCTCCTCGCGAACGAACGGCTGGTCGGCGGCGATCAGCTCGCGCATCCGCTCTTCGATGGCCGGCAGGTCGTCCGACGACAGTGGCTTGGGAAGCTGGAAGTCGTAGTAGAAGCCGTCGTCGATCGCGGGGCCGATGGCCACCTTCGCCCCGGGGTAGAGGGCGCAGACGGCCTGGGCCATGACGTGCGCGGTGGAATGCCGGAGCACGTGGAGACCATCGTCGTGCGACGGCACCACGGGGTCGACCGAGGCGTCACCTTCCGGGACGAACGACAGGTCGCGCAGCTCGCCGTCAACGTGCGCTGCGATCGCCTCGGGCTCGAGCACCGAGCCCACGGGCTCCCCTTCGGGGAGCTGCACATGGGAACCGTCGGCGAGCGTCAGGAGCGGCATGCGGGCCATGATATCGGCCACGCGGGCGCTACTCGTAGGAGATGGCCTCCAGGACGTTCAGCTTCGCGGCGCGCCTGGCAGGCCAGATCGCCGCGAACACACCCGCCAGTCCCGCGAACACGAGATACCCCGCCAGCTGTCCCACCGGGATCCGGAGCTCGGTGACCCCCTGATCGGCGAGGGCTTGCTGGAGCGACCAACCGAAGAACACGCCGATCACGAGGCCCAGGACCGCGCCGAGGATGGCGATGATCACCGACTCCCAACGGATCATCCGCTTGACCTGGCGGCGACTCATCCCCACCGCTCGAAGGAGCCCGAGCTCGCGCGTCCGTTCGAAGATCGAGAGGCCGAGCGTGTTGATGATGCCGAACAACGCGATCAGGATCGCCATGGCCAGCAGCGCCGTGACCAGCCCCAGCAGTTGATTCACCTGTCCCGCGTACTTGTCACGGAACCCCGTTTGGTCCTGGACCTCGACGTTGCCGAACTGCGCCGCCGCCGCCTCGATCCCGCGCTGCACGGTGGCCGCGTTCGCTCCCGGGTCGGTCTTCACCATCACGAACTCGTCGAGCTGTTCGGGGAAGTACTTCTGGTAGGTGTCCAACGAGATCAGGTAATCGCCGGCAAGCCTGTCCTCGCTATACGTCCCTCCGATGGTGAGAGGTGTCTTCCCCGTCGTCGCGAACGCAGCGGGGAGCGTGTCCCCGACGGACCAGTGGTGCTTCGTCGCGACGTCGTCGAAGATCATCACCTGACCTTGCGAGAGCGACGCGATCGAGCCGGATGAGACGTTGAGGGTCATGACCGAGTCCACCGTCGCGGGGTCGACGGCCGAGACGAACTCCGTGTTGCCGTTCACACGGAAGCCGCCTTGGCGGAACTCGGCGACCGCGGCCACGCCCGGCACCTGGCTCGTCTTCGAGGCCACGTCCGGGCTGAACGGGACGAACGAGGACGTCGAAAGGATGAAGTCCGCCTTCACCGTGTCGCTCAGGATCGCATCGAACGACGCCTTCAGCGACGCCGACAGGATGGCGACCATCGCCACGAGTCCGAGTCCGATCATGAGCGCGGAGGCGGTCGACGCCGTCCGCCGCGGGTTCCGCATGGCGTTCTCGCGTCCGAGCTTGCCTTGGACGCCCATCCGACTGACCGGCGCACCGATGATGCCGGCAAGCGGTCGAGCCGCGAGCGGAGAAAGGATGGCGATCCCGACGAACGTTGCCGCGGCACCAAGCCCGATGAGGGCGCCGGCGTTCGATGAGTTGCCGAACAAGCCGTAGAGGAGGGCGGCTGCGCCGAGCCCGGTCACCGCGAGGCCGACGGCGAGACGGCGCCCCAAGACCTTGATGGCACCCGTCTCCTGCGACTCCCGCAGCGCTTGCACCGGCGCGACCCGTGCCGCACGCCGAGCCGGCAAGACCGACGCGACGACCGTTACGAGTGTGCCGACGATGAACGACACGATGATGGTGCGGAGTTGCAGCTGCGTAGACGTCGTCGGGAGGTCGATGTTGAACGCCGACAGAAGCCCTTTGAGGCCGAGGGCGATCCCGAGCCCCGCGACGATCCCCAGCGCCGACGCCACGAGCCCGACGACGAACGCCTCCGCGATCACCGACGTCAGGACCTGCCGGCGGCTCGCGCCGAGTGTCCGCAGTAGCGCCAGCTCCCGCGTTCGCTGGGCGACGATGATCGAGAAGGTGTTGAAGATGATGAACGCGCCCACGAACAGCGCGATGAACGCGAACACGAGGAGCGCGGTCCGGAAGAAGCCGAGCGCGTCCTGAAGCTGCTTCGACTGCTCATCGGCCACCGAGGTGCTCGTCACAGCCTCAACGCCTTTGGGCAGCGCGTCCGCGATCAGGGCGCGGAGCTGTGTCTGTGTCACCGCCGGCTCGGCCACGACGTCGATCTCGTCGAAGACGCCGTCCTTGCCCAGCACCTGCTGCGCCGTGCTGGTGTCGAAGAGCGCGAGGGTGGCGCCGCCGAGGTTGTCCGCGGTCCCGAACCCCGCGGTGCCGACGATCGTGAACTCGGCGGGAGGCCCCTCGAACAGGATCTTGATCGTCTGGCCCACCGTGAGATCGAACTTCTTCGCTGTGGCTGCGTCGACGACGACCTGCCCTGCGGCCGTAGGGGGAGCTCCGGTCCGGATCTCGAGCGTGGCGTTCGCGGTTCGGTTCCAGTTCGCCCCGAACGTGGGTGGCCCCAGACCACCGATCGTCTTCCCGGTCTTTGGATCCACCATCTGCGCGTAGCCGGAGACGCTTCCGTCCGCCGACTTCACGCCGGCAACGGTCCGTACGGTCGCGAGGAGGTCTTGCGGTATCGGATCTCGCTGCTGTCCGCCGCCCCCTCCACCTCCACCGGAGTCGCTCGGTGTGAACGCAGACGTCGCCCGCACGACGACATCGCTCCCCTTCGACGCCTGAGCGAAGAGGTCGTTGAACGCCTTGTTCATCGTGTCGGTCAGCACGAACGTGCCGGCGACGAAGCCGACACCGAGCACGATCGACAGAGCCGTGAGCGCGAGCCGGAGCTTGCGGCCGAGGAGGCTCTTGAAGGTGGCGCGCCACATGCCCTAGACCTCCAGCGACTTGATGCGATCCAGCACGCGATCGGCGGTTGGCTCGCGCATCTCGTCGACGATGTGGCCGTCGGCGAGGAAGACGACGCGGTCGGCGTAGCTCGCCGCGTTCGCGTCGTGCGTGACCATCACGATCGTCTGACGATGGTCCTTCACGGCGGAACGCAGGAATCCCAGCAGATCCGCGCCCGAACGCGAGTCGAGGTTGCCGGTGGGCTCGTCGGCGAACACGATCTCGGGGCGAGAAACGAGCGCCCGCGCGGCGGCGACCCGCTGCTGCTGGCCGCCAGAGAGCTCGTTCGGCCTATGCGCGAGCCGGTCGCGAAGATCGATCGTGTCGACGACGGTATCGAACCACGGGCGGTCCACATCACGACCCGCGATGTCGATCGGGAGCGTGATGTTCTCGGTCGCGGTAAGCGTCGGCACCAGGTTGAACGCCTGGAACACGAACCCCACCTTGTCCCGACGGAGCTGCGTCAGCTGCTTCTCCTTCAGCCCGGTGATGTCGACCTCGCCGATGAACACCTGACCGCTCGTCGGTGCGTCGAGTCCCGCCATGCAGTGAAGCAAGGTCGATTTCCCCGATCCCGACGGACCCATGATCGCCGTGAACTCTCCGGACGCGAAATCGACCGACACGCCTCGGAGCGCCTCGACGGCGGCGTCCCCCGCGCCGAAGACCTTGCGCAGATCGACGGCGCGGGCCGCGATGGTGTGGGTGGGTGCGGCAGGCATCTGGCTCATCCGGTGTCCATCCTTCGCATCGGGAAGCGTCAACGCTACGAGACCGTGCAGTGCTCTGCCCATGGTTCCGTGTGAATGATGTGTGTCGAGTCGCCGCCGGATCCTCCAGGCTGGCGATCGCCGGAGGCCGAGCGGATCGGCTGGTGGGCGCGGCAGGTTTTGAACCTGCGACCTCTCGCGTGTGAGGCGAGCGCTCTCCCGCTGAGCTACGCGCCCGATCGGCTCCGTAGCCTAGCAACTCGCGCGAGGTCGGCGTGGGAGAGCTGCGAGTGGTCGCCGGGACAAGGTGACGGCGGCACGTGCCCGCGTCGTGCCGCCGTCATGCCCGGGCCCGAAAGCCCGGACGTTTGTGCACCGATTGCGGGGAAGTCTTTCACGCCGACACGACATCCGCAAGGTTGGATATACCCCGGAGGTGACACGAGGCAACCCCGGTGACGCAGGTCGGAGCCGTGCCTCGTGACGAGGGTAGCCTTCCGGTATGTCACCTCCAAGCGCCGCCTCGAGGCTCCGTCTGGCCATGTTGGCGCCGATCTCGTGGAGGGTGCCCCCTCGTCACTACGGACCGTGGGAACAGTTCGTTTCGCTCCTCACGGAAGGGTTGGTGGAGCGCGGCGTGGACGTCACGCTGTTCGCGGCGGCCGACTCGGTGACATCGGCCCGACTGGTCGGCACGATCCCGACCGGGTATTCGGAAGACCCGAGCCTGGACCCCAAGGTGTGGGAGGCGCTCCACATCGCGACGGTCTTCGAGCGAGCCGCCGAGTTCGACCTGATCCACAACAACTTCGACTTCCTGCCGCTCACCTACAGCGGATTGGTCGACACGCCGGTCGTCACGACGATCCACGGGTTCTCCTCGGAGACGATCGTGCCGGTCTTCGAGCGATACAGCGGCCACGGCCACTACGTCGCGATCAGTGACGCGGACCGGCACCCCAAGCTCCGCTACGAGGCGACGATCCATCACGGCATCCGGATGGAGGCGTTCCCGCTCGTCGCGACGCCGGGCGACTACCTGTTGTTCTTCGGCCGGATCCATCCGCACAAGGGCGCGGCCGAGGCGATCGAAGTGGCCGCGCGCGTCGGGCTGCCCCTGGTCATCGCCGGGATCGTGCAGGACCGGGAGTATTTCGAACGTTCCGTGGAGCCGCACGTCGACGGCGAGCGCGTCCGATACCTCGGCTCCGTCGGACCCGATGAGCGAGGAGGCGTGCTGGGCGGTGCGCGCGCCCTCTTACACCTGATCTCCTTCGAGGAGCCGTTCGGGTTCAGCGTGATCGAGTCGATGGCGTGCGGCGCGCCCGTGATCGCGACCCGTCGCGGATCGATGCCCGAGCTCGTGCAGCACGGCGTCAACGGCTACCTGGTCGATTCGTTGGACGAAGTGCCCGAAGCGATCGAGGCCGCCGGGCACCTCTACCGGGCCGCCGTTCGCGCGTCGATCGAGGAGCGGTTCGACGTGAGCCGCATGGTCGACGAGTACCGCGAGGTCTACCGCCGGATCGTCGAACGGGACGCGCTGCGTGCGCACTGACGGCGCGCCGGCCAGCCCAGCGCCTTTCCGACTGGGGATCAACTACTGGCCGTCGCGCACTGCGATGCGGTGGTGGTCCGAGTTCGACGCGGGTGAGGTTGCCCGCGACTTCGGGCGCATCGCCGCGAACGGCTTCGACTCCGTGCGATTCTTCCTGCTCTGGGAGGCGTTCCAGCCCGAGCCGGATCGCGTGGACGCTTCGATGCTCGAGCGCCTGGTGACAGTGGCCGACGCGGCGGACCGTGCCGGGTTGAGCATGATGCCGACACTGTTCACGGGGCACATGAGCGGTGTCGACTGGATCCCTCGATGGGCGTTGGGCGGCACGGAGCGCGACGAACGCTTCCGCGTGGTGTCCGGCCGACGAGTGGTCCCGGACGGCCTGCGCAACTGGTACGTGGATCCCGAGATCGTGCGCGCGCAAGCGCTGTTGGCGGGCGAGGCCGCGGCGGCGCTCGCCGGACACCGATCGATGTGGGCCTGGGACCTGGGGAATGAGAACTCCAATTGCGTCGTTCCTCCCGATCGGAACGCGGCCAGGCGATGGCTAGCGGAGACGAGCGGAGCGATCCGTTCGGCGGACGACTCGGCGGCAGTGACGATCGGTATCCACATGGAGGATCTGGAGCAGGATCGCCGCTTGGGTCCGGCCGAGGCCGCGGAGGCGTGCGACTTCCTCACGATGCATGGATACCCGATCTACACGACGTGGGCGAACAGGGGAACCGACGAGCATCTCGTGCCGTTCCTCGCGCGCATCACCCGCTGGCTGGGTGACGGGGCGGATGTCCTGTTTTCCGAGTTCGGCCTGCCGACGGTTGTCACTGGCGAGGAGGAAGCGCCGCCGCTCGTGGGCGAGGAAGATGCCGCCCGCTACACGCAGCAGGTGCTGGGGGGCCTGCGTTTCGCCGGGTGCACGGGAGCCATGCTCTGGTGCTACGCGGACTACGTCCGGAGCACGTGGAGCGACCCGCCGTTCGATCAAGCGATCCACGAGCGCTCGTTCGGCCTGTGGCGGGCCGACGGCTCGCCCAAGCCGGCGGTCGACATCGTCGCCGCGTCCGTCGGTGCCGCTCGGCTAGATCCTCCGGAGGACGCCTGGATCGACATCGATCCTGGTCGCTACTGGGAGCAGCCCGGCGTCGAGCTGCCGCGTCTCTACCGCCGGTTCACCGCCGCGATCGACACGCCCTGACGTCAGATCGGATCCCAGGGCGCAGCATCGAACAGCCGCATGACGGTGGCGACGAGCTTCCCGCCGAGGGCCAGGATGGTTCTGTCGATCCGCCCGACGGGGGCGACCCCGCGAGCATTGGAGATGAAGACTCCATCGAACGTTCCGACATCGGCGACGTTCACCGTTCGATACCCCCAAGGGATCGAAGCCTTCGTCAGCTCCTGTTCGAGCACCTGCATCGAGATCCCGTGCAGCGCGGGCGCGTCGGGCCACACGACGGCGTCCCCTTCCGCGAAGCCGATGTTGGTGATCGATCCTTCAGCGATAGCACCATCGGGCGAGACGAGCAGTGCCCCATCGAAACCGTTCTTCGTGGCGAGGCGGCCGTAGTAGGTCTGTCCGAAGTCGCCCAGGTGCTTGATGTGCGCGAGCGGCCGTTGGTAGCGAGCGGGCTGGAGACTCTGTGGAGTGCTCGGCTTCGACGCCGGTTCGCGCGCCGTGACCATCACTGAGGGTACGTCGGACTCCGCGGTGTAGATGTAGACCCTCACCGAGGCGTCACGCACATCGTCGCTCAGGGCGTGCCGGATGAGATCCCGAACATGCTCGCCGTCCACTCCGGATCCGAACAGCGCCTGAGAGCCTTCTTCCAACCGGGCGAGGTGCAGGTCGGGAGCGCGCACCTTCCGATCCCTCACCTGCATGGCGGTGAAATGACCGTAGCCACCCTCGACGGATCGCAGCGCTTCGACCGTCGAGGCATGACCTTCAATCTCGATACGAAGCAAGTGGTGATCGACCATCGGCCCACCCTAACCGCCTCGTATAACGGCGATCGACGTCCGGATAGGGTGTCCATCGGAGGGCGGCCCTGCGTCAAACTGTTCGCGACATGGGTGAGGGGGCTCGGATGAGACTCGAGAACAAGGTGGCGATCATCACCGGCGGAGGTTCGGGGATCGGAGCCGCAGCCTCCCGGCTGTTTGCACGCGAGGGTGCAAAGATCGTCGTCACGGGTCGGCGTCCCGAACCGATCGCAGCTGTGGCCGCCGAGGTCGGAGGCGTGGCCGTTGCCGGCGATACCAGCGACCCGGCACACGTCGCCGAGGCCGTGGCCGCGGCCGTCTCGACCTTCGGCGGGATCGATGTGGTCGTCACGAGCGCCGGAGGAGGACACGGAGGTTCGGTGGGCGACATCGACGACGAGGGGTGGCGCCGAACGTTCGACACGAACCTCAACGGGCCGATGATGCTAGTGCGCGCCTCGCTGCCGGTGATGCTCGAGCGCGGTGGCGGGTCGATCGTCCTGGTGGCGAGCGTCAACGGCATGGCGGCGGCCCCGGACTCCGCCGCGTACGACGTCTAGAAGGCTGGCCTAATCGCCCTGGCCCGTGCGATCGCGGTTGACTACGGCGCGCGCGGGATCCGCGCCAACGCGTTGTGTCCAGGCTGGGTGACGACGCCGATGGGGGACGAAGCTATGGACGAGTTGGGCGCCTCGAAGGGCATCGGTCGTCAGGAGGCCTACGACCTCGCCACGGGCGACGTGCCCTTGCGGCGCGCCGGCACCGCCGAGGAGATGGCTGCGTGCTGTCTGTTCCTGGCCTCAGACGAGTCCTCGATCGTGACGGGTACGTCGCTCGTTGCCGACGGCGGTGGCCTCGCCGTGGAACTCACGAGCACGCCGTTCGCCCCGGGATAGAGCTAACGGACCGCCAGCAGAAGGGTCCGATCGCCGCCATGGTCGGTCGTAGTTGGTGGGCGCTAGAGGATTTGAACCTCTGACCTCTTCCGTGTCAGGGAAGCAGGCGCAAGCGTCTGAGCTGCACCTTCGCAGGTGAGGGACTAAGTCGACCGTCACGGGAGTACCGGTGAGTACCGTTGGGTTCAGTCGGCTCCTTGACCAGGTGTTGACCAGTTTCTCGCCCTCGCTTCTGAGTGGTCGGTGCCCGCGACCTGTGGCGAGCCCACATTGTTGCGCGGAACGCAGCCTTCCTTGGGTATCTCCCGGATGGGGATGAGATCGCGTTCGTCGCGCCGACGCCGTCGAATCTCGGCGGCGATTCCATCGCGATAGCGTGAGCCGACGGCCAGGGCACCCGTCGGCCGCTCGTCGAAGGCTCGATCTGGTGGCCCGCGATCTCCCCAGACGGAACCAAGGTCGCGTATCAGGACGGCGGCTCCATCTACGTGGTCGGGTCCCGACGGGTGAGTCCTCGACGGTAGCCGACGGGAACACTGCCGAGTGGCTGGACGACGAGACGATATGATCGTGAGTCCCCGGATAGCCTCTCTCGTGGGCGCTAAGGGGAGGCGTTCGCGATCCTAAGGACACGACCTTGACTCAGGTGGAAAAAGGTCTTCCTCGGCGGCGGAGCCGAGGACTCGGGCGATCGGCGGGCAAGCGGCACCGAACGCGTCTCCATGGTGAGGATGACGGGCGTCGGACTTCCAATCGGCCTTGCCTCATGCTGGTGTGTCGGCCCAAGAAGACAGGAGTCCGTTCACCGCCTTGGACCCAAACAAGCTGGGTATACCTACGCTCTATGGGAGTCGACTCGATCCAAACTCTTGCTCAACCGAACAGGCGTGAAGGACGTCCAGACTTGAGAGCTGCGCTGCTGCACGATCTTGAAGCGTGTGGATCGGCGGATCCGTCTCGACACCGATCTTCTCGAGCGCGCCCCACAGGAGTTCCTTGCCTCGTACACCCATGATCAGCAGTTCGAGGTCACGCACGAGGTTCGGCGCGCCGGGGAGGTTGAGCGCGCTTCGGATCGAATCGACCCACGCGGTGCCGCTGGCGATCAACTCCTTCACTATGCTTGGAGACGCGCCGAGGGTAGCGATGATGCTGCGTAGCGTTCGCTGATCGCGCTCCACTTCCGCGGCGAACCGTCGCAGCTCTGTACCGATCTCATTATCACCCTGTGACAACGCTCGCCTGCGGGCCAGGTCGATCGCGACGATCGAACCGCTCAGATGGTCGCTCAGGTACGTTTGGAGCTGGTCCATTCGATCTCCTCGATCAATCGCTACAGATCCACCGGCGGCAGCGGGATGTTCTTGGCCTCGTGCGCGCTAGCGTTCGCGGGTGCGGCGGTCGAGCTTTCCGGCATCACGACGGTCTGAGGTACCACTCGGTCCTCATTCACGTTCTGCTTGATCTCCCTCGCGGTGCCTTCGAGGTTCATGCTTGCGCGCTCCCAATACGCGCGCATCGTTTGGATGCCACCACCACCGATCGCCACGATCGCCGAGCCGGCGATGATCACGAGGATCGCGTAGTAGAGGCCGTTCACGATCTCGGGTGCGACCTCAAGCTGGTTCAGCGCCGCGAATACACCGATGATCAAGATCGCGAGGCCAGCGATGCGAGCGATCCACTGTCCAGCTGAGACCGCCCCGAGTGTGGCGGTCAAGAGATCCGTGACGACCTTGGCGAGAGCCGAAGCGATGACGAGGATGACGACCGCAACGAAGATGTTGGGCAGGAACGCCACGATCCCTTGGATCAAGTCCGAGATCGGGTTGGGTCCGAACACCCCGAACGCCAGTTGCAGAGCGAGCAAGAACACTGCCCAGAAGACAACGACACCTACGGCATCGGATGCGTCGAAGTGGCTCCGATCGAAGGCGGCCTTCAACGATCCTTGTTCGACCCATCCGTCGAATCCCACGCGCTCCAACAGAGAGTTGGCGAGCTTGCTCAGGGCCTTCGCGATGAAGTATCCGATCAGCAAGATCAGGAGGAACCCGATGAACTTCGGCACGAACGTGATGATGTCGTCCCACGCGTTCTGTAAGCCCTGACTGAAATCGATGTCGGCGATCATCGCCTGCCCCTCCTGATTTGCGATTCCCGATATGTGGACAGACGGGCGTTACCCCTGCGGGGAGTCGGCAAACCTCCAAGGATGGAGAAGGCAGGATATGCCGCTGCGAAGCTCTTATTTCGTCGTTGGCGTTTGGCTCGCACTGTGGCGGGCCCTACGCGGATGTGAGGAACAGACGTTGACGCAAGTGGAGGAAACGCTGAGACGACTGAGGGCTTTGGCACCGGCGTCGCGAGCCCGCCTGTTGCGTCTCCTCAACTTGCCGGCCGCCGAACCAGCCGGCCTCATCGAAGCTCTGTCTCCCGACTCCGAGTTCCTGCCACTGAGGTATTTCCTGATCGAACTCGCGGAAGACCTTCCGACGCTAGCAAACATCGTCGCCGAGCTTCGACGGATGGAGCGGAACGACTATTTGCATTCACTTGGCTCGGGCACCGTGGGCCGAATCCACACCTGTTCCTGAGTCCGTCGTCTGCCGAAGGGGCGCGGCGACTGGTATGTCTGGAGAAGGCAGTTGCCCCAACCTGTGTTCGAAACCGCCAACGAGATTGAGGCTGCTCCGCGTGGCCTGTCGCGGACTAGCAATGAAGCGGTCAGCTGTCAGTTTCAAGCTCAGCCCGGGGGAAAGCCTCCAGGACCTCCACCGCGCGCAAGAGTCCCCCGAGGATGAGCGACCGCCGGACCCCGGAACTCTCCGGCACGACCAGGACCAACCGTTCTTGGTGATCCTTCAGACGACGCGCAAGATCGAACATCACTCTGATCCCTGCGCTGTCGATGTAAGTCACACGCGACAGATCGAGGATGAGTTCGTGATCAAGGTTGCTGACCGAACCCTTCAGGTCCCGTGCGAGGTGTGCCGCGTTGGAAATATCGATCTCGCCGGAGAGAAGGATCGCGGGGTTTCCCTGGCTATCCGCGCGAACCATTTCGTAGGCGCTTTTCATCACAGGTTCCAGACCAGCTCGACCGAAGAGCCCGCGGCTGATGGTGTCACCTTGATCTCGTCGACCAACCCCTTCATCAGCGGTAAGCCTCGGCCGCGCTCCCACCCACGTGGTGGTCGCCAGCTACCACCATCACGGATCTGCATCGTGAGACGCCCATCGACGATGTCGCCGGAGACTGTGAAGGAGCCGCTGTCCGGGCCGTACGAATGCTCGATCGCGTTCGCGGCGGCTTCGCCTGTGGCCGCCAAGACGTCGTAGATGCCGTCGTGGTCGAGCCCTTTGCTGATCAGCCAGCGCTCCATCAGCCTTCGGAGGATCACGAGCTTCCCCCCCTCCGCAGACAACGTGATCTCGAACTGCTCTCCAACCTCGATCACCCTCGCCACGAGGAAGGCGACATCGTCGTCACCGACCTCTTGACCCTGCAGCATCAGCGACACGATCTTGTCGCTGAGTGCCTCGGCCGGCAGATCTCCATGGAGCGCTTCGAGCAAACGAGCGAAACCCATCTCGATCGACTCCCCGCGCCGCTCGACTAGCCCGTCCGTATAGAGCAGCAGGGAGGAACCGTCAGCCAGGTGCTGCTGGTGCTCCATGAAAAACGTTCCGTTGGTGGTTCCCAAGGGGGCGTTCGGGACGATCGCCAGTGAGCGAGCCTCGCCGGACTGCTCGACCACGAACGGAGGCATATGCCCAGCGTTCGCGAACGTGAAGTCGAGTCGGACAGGATCGAGAACCCCGTAGAGCACGGTTGCCATCTCCCCCGGGTTCATGTGCCACATGAACTGCTCGAGACGCCGCAGCACCTCGCCTGGATTAGCGTCCAGAGCGTAGGCGCGCAGGGCATTGCGGATCTTCGCCATGGTCGAAGAGGCAGGGAGTCCTCGGCCGACGACATCGCCGATGGCGAGGCCGATCGAACCATTCGGAAGGATGAACACGTCATACCAGTCGCCCCCTACCTCGCCGCCGCTCGCTGGGAAGTAACGGACCGCGACATCGAGTCCTGGCATCAGCGGAGGCAATCGCGGCAGGAGGCTCCGTTGAAGGGACTGACCTGCGACACGCTCACGCTCGTACAAAGCGGCGTGCAAGGCCAAGGCCACGCGGTCTGCGACGAGTTGAAGGAACGAGGTGTCCTCATCGGTGAACCGCCTCTTCTGAAGCGTTCCCACGTGGAGGACGCCCAGTGTCTTCTGGTTCACGACCAGGGGAACACCGAGGAGCGACCGAACCCCCATCTGTAGCAGGATCGGATTCAGGACGTTTGAAGAATTGACCTCCTCGATCACCCTGGGAGTGCCGGTGGCAGCCACAGTCCCCGCGAATCCCCGACCCAGCGGGATCCTGACTCCTTGGCGGACTTCCTCCTCGAGCCCTTTGGCTGCCCGAGCCACTAAGTCAGACCCGGTCTCGTCGATAAGCAGGATCGCCGCGGTGTCAGCAGAGAGCGCGTCCCGGACACGATCGAGGAGTTCATCCATCAATGCGTCGACGGTCAGGTGTTGGAGAGCTGCATCCGTAACGCTTTGGAGTCGACGGAGCTCGTCGACGGTCGAAAGCGAGACAGCGATGGCTCCCGTGAGGTGTACCCCCGATGAACCCGGGGCTGTCATCTCGTCGGCAGTCAGAGAGGGGCCCTCGCCGTCCGGTACACCACCTCTCCGCTGTTCGCCATCCGACACGGGGAGTGAGTGTAGTTGAAGGGGAGCCACATCATTGCGCTTACCCATTTCGCGGGATCCCTATCAGCACGCCCGTGGATTGGACAGCCGAAGGCAGTGAGGAGCTTGTAGATCCAAGCCGACCCTCGAAGTTACCGCCTGCCCCTGACGCTTGTTCCGCGCTTCATGAACGCAACCGAACGTTGTTCGCGAACGAAGTAGGGCCACGACTACCGATCCCGCCGACGCGGACCCGGAAGGGGATCGACGACGGCGAGTTCGCAACCCTGGGGTTGGTCGACTGGTTCAACAACCACCGACTCCTTGAGCCGATCGGCTACGTCCCGCTCGCAGAGTTCGAAGCCGCTCACTACCGAAAGGAGATGCCCAACGCCGACCCCGATGAGGACGCTGCGCCCATACTGGACAGCCGCCCATGAACCCGGGACGGATCATCGTTGAGCCGTGTTCCCGATCGTCTCGAAGTCGACCGCCTGGACAAGAGGTCAGGGTCTCGCTAGCGTCCGTGGTTGCAGGGATTGGGGACCAGGTGACTGACCTACAGCTACGGGTCAACGGGCGTCAGCAAGTCCTTGCGATCCAGCCGCAGACCAGTCTGCTGGACGCGCTGCGCGAGTATCTCGGGTTGACGGGAACGAAGAAGGGTTGCGACCAGGGCGCGTGCGGTGCCTGCACGGTGCTCGTCGACGGCGTGCGGACCCTCTCCTGTCTGACCCTGGCGGTGCAGTACGAAGGCCGCGAGATCACGACGATCGAAGGAGTCGACCATCCGCTGCAGGAGTCGTTCGTACGCAACGGCATGTACTGTGACCAGGAGCTTTGATGGTGGGCGCTAGAGGATTTGAACCTCTGACCTCTTCCGTGTCAGGGAAGCGCTCTCCCACTGAGCTAAGCGCCCGCGCGGGGACTCTATCAAGGGACCCGTCGGTCCTCGGAGGCGGGGACCGGAATCGAACCGGTGTGCGGGGCTTTGCAGGCCCCTGCCTAACCACTCGGCCACCCCGCCGGAATGCATGAGCCCGGCATCGCCGGGCGGCCGCCAGTCTACGCCATGACTCCGATTCGACCGTTCTGCGCGACCTGGCGCCCGTTCGCGGCGCTACGCTGCGAGAGATGATGCGTTCCCTGACGGACTTCCTTGCCAGGCGCCACGCGAGAGCGGAGATCCGTCGGAAGCGAGCGCTTCAACAGGCCGCCAGGGAGATGAAGCACAGTGATCCCCACGGCGGAAGCATCTGGAGATCCGGGAAGGGTGGTTCCCACCCTGGGTGATGGCCTCTGATCGGCACTGTCTTCGAGCGGACGACGGGATTCGAACCCGCGACCCCCACCTTGGCAAGGTGGTGCTCTACCACTGAGCCACGTCCGCGTGTGTCGCGCACTCATGGTAGGTGACCCTCCGCGGTGCTTCAACCAAAGCGATCAGCGGTCGCCGGTCGAACCGAATCCGCCCTCGCCGCGCGCGGTGCCGAGGAGCTCCTGGGCCCACGTCGGCTTCACCTCGGGGACCTCCACGATCACGAGTTGTGCGATCCTGTCCCCTTTCGCGATCGCAACCGGGGTCTCGCGGTCGAGGTTCACGACCGAACAGATGACCTCGCCGCGGTATCCGGCGTCGATCAACCCCGGAGCGTTCGCCAACGTCAGGCCCGACCTGGACGCCAACCCCGATCTCGGCAGCACCAACCCCGCATGACCGTCGGGGATCGCGACCGAGACACCGGTGGGCACCATCGCTCGTTCACCGGGTGCCACGACCATGTCGAGAACCGACCGGAGGTCGAGGCCCGCGTCTCCCGGATGCTGCGCGGCTGGCAGCTCCGCGTCGGGATGCAGACGTTTGAACGGGAGGTCCATGAACCTCAGACTGGCTCGATGAGCTCGATCCGGTTGCCGAAAGGGTCCCGCACGTACACGCGATGGAACCCCTCCAGCTGGACCTCGTCCTCAACGACCCGCACCCCTGCGGCGTCCAGGCGCGTCAGCAGTTGCTCGAGCCCTTCGACCATGAGCGCCGGGTGCGCCTTGAACGCCGGGCTGAACCCCTCCTCGACTCCCAGGTGCAGCTCGATGTCCGGGCCGTGGAACCAGACGCCTCCTCGCGGCGCCAGCTCGGGCGGCTTCGAGATCTGCTGCAGCCCGAGCAGGTAGCCGTAGAACTTCACAGCCGCCTCTTCCTCGCCTTGGGGCATGGCGAGCTGGACGTGATGCAGCCCCACGACACGCCCGTCACGCCGATCCACGGTGCGGAGTCTACGAGCAGCCGCTGGTGCTGCCGCACGTCCCGCACACGTAGCACGAGCCGGCCGGCTGCATCTTGGAGCCGCACTGGAAGCAGAGCGGCGCGTCCAGCGCCTTGCCCGACTGCTTCTCGCTCATCGGGATCAGCAGCGGCGCTTCGTCTTCCGGCGAAGTCTGCCGCGTCTTCTCCTCGAGCTCGAGCTTGGCCGAGATCGTGCGTTCCTCGATCGAGCGGATGCCGAGCGCCTCTCGCGTGTCCTCGGACAGATAGTCGAGCGCCAACCGCCGGAACACGTAGTCGACGAGCGAGGACGCGAATCGGATGTCCGGATCGTTCGTCATGCCGCTCGGCTCGAACTTCATGTTGACGAACTTCGACACGTAGTCCTCGAGCGGGACGCCGTACTGCAACCCGACCGAGAGTGCGATCGAGAACGCGTCCATGATCCCCGAGAGCGTCGACCCCTGCTTGGACGCCTTCAAGAAGATCTCTCCGAGCCCATCGTCCGGGTACGAACCGGCCGTCAGGAACCCCTCGGAGTCGCCCACGCGGAACGACGTCGTGACGGCCGGCCGCGAACGCGGAAGTCGCTTCTTCGCCGACCAGGGCAGCGGGGCCACATCGGCGATATCGGCCGTCTTCTTCTTGTC
>JBOGVK010000220.1:0-2840 GCA_050692375.1 Actinomycetota bacterium | reverse complement strand
ATCGCGCTCTTCGCGGTCTACTGGATCGCCCAGACGGCGGAGAACTGGAACGAGCCGGTCGTCGTCACGGTTGTATCGTGAACCGATCGGCTGACCGGGAAGTGTCTGGGAAGGGAGCTGCGCCATGACCGATTTTCCTCCGCTCCCCCACGTAGCGCTCACGGTTCGCGACCTGTCGAGGATCTCGAGTCCGCAGGCGGCCTCGCACCACACGCGGATGTAAGGAGCGTGGACTCGAGGCAGCCGCTGGATTTCCTCCGCGTGGCGGCCGTGGCTGGAGGCCGTCATCGTTGGTTCATGAAGGCTCTCATCTCACTCTCCCCAGCCTCGGTTCGACCTCGGATGACTATGCTCTGGCCATGGCGAGCGTCGTGGATCGGCGGCGGATGGATATGTCGACGCGCGAGCGGATCCTTCACGAAGCCTCCGAGCTGTTCGCTCGGCAGGGGTACCACGGGACCACGACGCGTCAGATCGCCGATGCCGTTGGGGTCCGTCAACCTGCCCTGTTCCATCATTTCGATGCAAAGTCCGACTCGTGAAGGCGCTCCTCCGGTGGGATCTGGAAGAGGCTGTGGCGTCCACCGATCGCTTGGCGGCGGAGGACGGGCCGGCGAGCGTGCGGCTGTATCGCTACCTCACGCACGACCTGGCCCACCTGGCGGATGCCCCGTACAACCTGAGCGGCGTCTACGCGGAGGACGTCATGGGCGATCCGACGTTCGGCACGTGGGCACGCAAGCGTGCGCACGTCCATGCGGCGGTCGAGCGCATCGTGCGGGCGGGGGTCGAGAGTGGCGAGTTCGTCGACGTGCAGCCGTCGATGGTCCGGGAGGCGATCGCCGGGATCTTGGTCCGCACGCTCACGCTCTACAGCGGCGGCCGGCGCCATGATGCCGCGCTCACCGACGAGATCGCTTCATTGATCCTGCGCGGCCTGCTGTCGGACCCGACCCGGATTGAAGCGATCCGGGACGACGCGCGCGCGACCAGCTAACGCTCGACCTCACCGACCTCTTCGTACCAACGCAGCCGCTCGCCCACCCGTGCCCGGAGCTTCCATCGGCGTGATTTCGGACTGACCTCGAGCGCCTGTTCCATGCCGCGCACCCGATCGCTGACCCGTTCTCGAACGGCGTCGGGGAGGTCGGGCCACCGTCCCATCGCGGCGGCGAGTAGCTTCGCCAGATTCGCCTCAGCCGTGTGCTGGAACCCCCAGTCGTCGGCCAGGACAGACACCACTCTTCCCAGATCGAGGTCCGCACCCTCCGCTGGGTCGTGCTCCGCCAGCATGACGGCCAAATCGATCAGGTCGTTCTCCGTGATCTCGTGGATCTGCAGCTTCGACAGCAACAGGTCGGCGAGCGTCACGGTCGGTGCATCGAGCTCCAGCCTGCCGACGAAGTCGATCGTGTGCGCCATCACCAGCTCGTCGAGGAAGACGTCCACCTTGGTGCCATTGCTCGGGTGGAGGAAGATCAGCCGCTTGATCCCCCACTCCCGGCTATGCCGGACCGCGGGGTCGAGCAGGTACCCCCGAGCGACGAACAACCCTTCCACGCTTTTCTCATGTCGCGCGTACGTGACCAGATCGACGTCGCGAGGCCCGCGACGCCCGAGCACGGACATGAGGTACACGTGCTGCGGTGATCGATGACGGACTGCGATCGAGCCGATCAGTCGCAACGGCACCCCTTCTGACGATGCGGCATCGTGGAGCGCGTGCGCCTCCGATTCGACCGACCGATTCTCGTCCACTTGACACCCCTTTGGTGACGTCCTAGGGTCGCGCCAACTTATCAAGCGATAAGGCTGCCGGCGAGCACAGCCGGCCTCGGTGGGGAGGGCGACCGGGTTCGTGCGGATCTACTTCTGCTCCGATCTCCACGCGTCGCGGAAGTGCTGGAAGAAGTTCCTCGCTTCCGCGAAGTTCTATGAAGCGGACCACATCATCTGCGGGGGCGATATCACCGGCAAGTTCGTCGTGCCGATCGTCGAGCAGGCTGAAGGGGTCCGCACCGCGACGTTCCTCGGGATCGAGCGCCGGGTCGAAACGCTCGAGGAGCTGGTCGACCTCCGCACGAAGATCGACGACGCCGGTCAGTATCCGTTCGAGACCACGCCCGACGAGCAGGCGTGGTACGCCGAGGATCAGGCGCGGATCGACGATCTATTCCATCGGCTCGTGCTCGAGCGCGCCGAGACCTGGGTGGCCGAGGCAGACGAGAAGCTCGCGGACAGCGGTGTTCGCGTGTTCGTCTCCGGGGCGAACGACGACTTCCTAGAGGTCGACGACGTGATCGCTCGCTCCTCCGTGATCGAGGACCCGAACGGGACCGTCATCGAGCTCGAGGGCGCCTACGAGCTCCTCGGGATGGGATGGGGGAACCCGACGCCCTGGGCGTGTCCCCGCGACATCTCGGAGGAGGAGCTGGCGGAGCGGATCGACCGGACGGCGGCCAAGGCGCATGACATCTCCCGCACGATCTTCAGCCTGCACGTGCCGCCGTTCGGGAGTGGGCTCGACATCGCGCCGAAGCTCGACGAATACCTGACACCACGGATCGGCGGGATGGGGTTCGAGATGGCTCCGGTGGGGAGCACGGCCACGCGCGAGGCGATCGCCCGTTACCAGCCGCTGCTCGGGCTCCACGGTCACATCCATGAGTCCAAGGGGGTGAAACGGATCGGTTCCACGCCGATCGCGAATCCGGGCAGCGAGTACGGCGAGGGGATCCTTGACGGACTCCTCGTGGACATCGACGCGGACGGCGTCCGCAACATGCAGTTGGTATCCGGCTAGGCGGAGGGGGGTTCGGATGGCGACGGAGATGCCGAAG
>JBOGVK010000219.1:0-3139 GCA_050692375.1 Actinomycetota bacterium | reverse complement strand
CCCTTGCCACCGACGAGCAGGTTCGCTCCGTTGGTGCCGCCGACAACGTCAGTGCCGATGATCGTGTCATTGCCAGCCGAACCGACCGCGTTCTCGAAGCTCGTGATCGAGTCCTGGCCACCGCCGGTGGAACCGCCACCGGAGAGGTTGATCGTGACACCGTCACTGTAAACATCCTGGTTGTAGCGGATCGTGTCGATCCCATCGCCGCCGACGAAGGCGTTCTGCCCGCCGCCAGGCCAGACGATGTTGTTGAAGGCGTCACCCAGGAACTCGTCATCGCCGGTTCCGAAAGCGACATTCTCGAAGTGCGCGATGTCATCGTTGTCGACACCATCGGCACCCATCGAGTCAGCGAAGCCACCCGGGAAGCTCACGTCCACTCCCTCGGTGTCCATGCTGAGGTCGAGCGTGTCGATGCCGGCGCCACCATCGAGGTCATCGTCACCGTCGTCGTCGGCAAGCCCACCAGCGATGGTGTCGTTGCCGCCGTTGCCGGCCAGGACGTTGTCGTTGGTGTCACCGGTGATGACGTCGTCGCTGCCCGAGCCGTTCACGTCTTCGATGGTCGCAAGCGTGTCCGTGCCCGAGCCACCCGTCGACGTGCCGTCATTGAGATCGACGGTCACACCCGCGGTAGCGTCGGAAACGTCGTAGGTGTCTTCGCCCAGCCCACCCGTGACCGTGTCGTTACCGGCACCCGGCTGGATCCAGTTGTCCTCACCGTCACCGAGGATCGTGTCCCCGGCCGACGTCCCGATCACGTCCCACAGGTAGTTGATCGAGCTCACGACCGTGTCGATGTCCGTGCCCTGCTGGACGGTGCCGCCCGGAAGGTTCACGTTGATCGCGGTGGTCGTGTTCGAGTAGTCCAGCGTGTCGTTGTCATCGCCGAAGAACCCGTTGCCGCAGTTCCCGTCGTACCCGTCGATGTGGTCGTTCCCGAGCCCGGGAGCGATCAGATCTTCGCAGTCGCCGCCCATGATGTCGTCGTCACCGGCTCCACCCTTGAGGGTGTTGAAGCCGCTGTCGGTCAGCAGGAAGCTGTCCGAGTTGGTGAACGCTGCGCCATCGAAAGGAGCGTTGAGGACCACGGGGTGCCAACCGATGTACGACTTCTGCGCGAACGCAGCGCCGGTCGCCGTCGACCCACTCAGGTCGATGCTGGCTCCACCGTTCGAGAAGTCATCGACATAGTTGTTCTCGACCCCGGACTCCACGACGTCGAGGTTGCCGTCGTTGTTCAGGTCGAACCCGTTCGCACCACCGACCACGTCGAGGGCATCGGGGTCCGTGTTGTCGGTGTTGGCGATGACCAGGGTGTCTCCCACGGCGTCGTTGCTGCCGAGGGACACGGTCCAGTTGATGTCTCCCCAGTCGCCGAGATCACCCGTGTAGGTGTTCAGCGCGGTCGCGTCGACCACCGACATCTCGATCCACACCGTCTGGTTCTGGGAGCCGACACCGCTCGCCCCCGTGATGGTGATCGCGGTCGCTGTGTTGATACCGGTCTGGACGCCGGAGCACGTGGCGAAGTCATCGCCGCCGAGACCAACGTCCGGGATCGTCGCGCCGGTGTTGGACGCCACGTGGATCCCACCGTTCTGGTCCTGATAGACGACGAAGTTCCGGTCCGCCTCATCGGTCGCGACCGTTACTTGTCCACCTGAGACCACACAGGTCGCCGCGGCGAACGCCGGCGTCGCCCCTACGATGCTCAAGGTCTGATAGGCCCCGAGCGTGAAGGCAAAGACCGCTATCGTGCGGCCCATCCTGCCCTTCAGGAAACTCATCTACTCACCCCTTCCCTTCAATCGCTCCACTGCCACTGATCTCTCCCCCCGCGCAGGCATCACAAGCCACGAGGTGGGGGGAAGCTCGCCAGAATGTACCGGCTCACTGTGGGCTAGTCAACGCTTCGACCTGCCCAGATGGTCCCGAAGGGCTCCACCTCCCCGCGGCCTCACGAGGCCCGCGCGCGGATAGTTCCACCTAAGCAAACGAAGGGCCGTTACAAGGGTTGTTTCGAGGCCTGAAGTTAGCTGAGCGAGACGTCGGCTCCGTAGAGGGTCCCGTCGCCCCAGAACGTGACCGAGATCGCCAGCGTCCCGTCGTGGGGGACCTCGGCTCCGGGGAGGTCGGGGATCCCGGAGAGGTGGTACTCGCCCGAGAACACGTACGTCGTGGACCCGTCCGACCCCTGGACGGCCGAGCTGAGGATCCCATCGGCGGCGTAGCGATACTGACCCTCGGGCGCGTCGATCCAGAGCCACACGCTCGAGAGCGCCCCTCTGCCGCCGCTGAGCCATCCGCTGAAGTCCGCGTAGACGTCACCCAAGTGCTGGTGCTGCGGGCCGGCGACCGGTCCGCTCATCGTCTCCCCGAACAGCATCTGGCCGCTCGGCCGGCCGGTGACGCTCTGCGAGACCTGCACGAGGTGATCGGCGCTCAATCCACCGACCCCCTCGAACGAGCCCGACCACGCGGGCGCCGGAGGTGGCGGAGCGGGGCTCTCGGGCGACGGCGACGGGCTCCCCGAAGGATCGGATCCGGCGGGGGTCGCGCTGGGCACGGCCGACGGAGACGCCTGCTCGCCGCCTTGGGTCGCCGGAGCGGCGTGGTGATGACGCCGGTGCTGCTGCTTGGGCGCGACGCGCCCTTCCGCCCCCACGAGGGGCGCCGCGACGACGACGAGAGGCGCCGGTGCCGGCGCCGTCGACGCGACCGGAGGCTTGGGTGTCTGATCGCGATGGCGGATGGCGACCGCGCCCACGCTCACGGTGCCCGCCACGATGACGGTCAACGCCGCGGCGGTCACTTTGTCCGCGATGCTCACAGAGCCCTGCGCGACCGCCGGTGATGCGGTGACCTGGACGGCCGCCTGCTGGGCGGTCGCCGCCACGTTGGCGACCGCGTCGTGGGCGGGTTGTGCCAGCCTCCGCAGGAACCCGGGAAGCTTGAACGGCGCGAGCAGGATCGGAGCCAGCGCCGCGATGCCGCGACGCTCGACCTCGCCGTCCCACGCCCGGCGGAAGCTCTTCTTCGCTCGATGGATCAGGGCCTTGGCTTGATCGGGCGAGACGCCCATGGCGCTCGCGATCTCCTCGTGCGAGCGGCCTTCGAACTCTCGTAGGACGAG
>JBOGVK010000218.1:0-2026 GCA_050692375.1 Actinomycetota bacterium | reverse complement strand
GCACCGACGAGCACGAGGACGGCGGCGAGAGCGGCGAGGTTCCGATTCGACTCCGGGGTCAGCTGGGTCCGACCGCTGAACCCCATCGCTGCGATCCCCACCCAGATCGTGAGCACGCCGCCGAGGATCAGGAAGATCCCAGCCGCGGTGACCAAGCCCGGCCTGCGAGGCCGAGCCGCCTTCGGCACCAGGTCGGTCCATCGGGTGTATGTCCCCTGAGGGGGCGGTGGAAGCGACATCGTCCAACAAGTATCGGCCGCGTGGCCGGATCTCTGGATACCTTGAGGTACGCGCTCATCGTTCCTTCATGAACCGCTGTCTACGGTGCGCCGATCGCGACGAACCTCACCGAGCGAACCGGATGTGTCGAGGTGCTGCGGCCCCACGAGGTCGGCGTGCGCATCGTGCTGGTCCTCTGCATCGTCGGAACCGCGTGCTCGGCGAACCGACCGCACGGTTCTCAGACCTCGGCTGCCCCGACCCCTCCCGGCCCGACCTTCTCAGTCGTCAAGCCGCCCAGCCTGCCGGCGCTCGGCGAGTTCTCGATCCGGAAGGCGGGCTATCGACTCGCTGCACCGATCCAACGGACGGTCGCGGTTCGGTTCAGCGGCGTCGTCTACATCGCCGGCGGGCTCGATGCAGCCGGAATCACCGTTGACGGAGTGTTCTCGATGGATCCGTCCACGGGCCATCTCACCTCGCTCGGGAGCCTGCCGCGTGGCGTGCATGATGCCGCCGGCGCCGCGATCGATGGGAAGCTCTACGTCTTCGCCGGAGGAGCCGGCACCGGCACGGACGATGTTCAAGCCTTCGACCCCTCCACCGGACGTGGCTCGATCGTCGGTCATCTCCCGGTCGCTCTCTCGGACCTTGCGGCAGCGACGGTCGGCGCCACGACGTATCTCGTCGGTGGATACGACGGAACAGCACCTCGAAGCGAGATCTACGCGACCACCGACGGAACGACGTTCCGGACGGTGGGTCGTCTCCCTATCGGTCTGCGGTATCCGGCCGTCACGGCGGCCGACGGGCGACTGATCATCGCTGGTGGCCAGGGACCGGCCGGCCCGACGAACGGGATCTTCGCGTTCGACCCCGCGAACGGTTCCGTCCGCGCTATCGGGCACCTGCCCTCGCCGGTGGCGCATGCCTCGGCGTTCGCGCTCGGGAACAAGGTGTACGTGGTCGGCGGCCGTGACGCGAACGACCACGCGCTCACCGCCGTGACCGCGGTCGATCCCATCACCGGCCGCGTCATCCGGCAAGCTCCTCTCGGCCACCCGCTCGCCGATGCCGCCACCGTGGTTGGTCCCGGCAAGACGCTGATGATCGGCGGGTTCGGGGTCGCCACATCGAGCCAAGTGTTGGAGGCATCGCTCCGCGTCCCCTCCGCGAAGCCGCAGAACGTCTACGCAGCGATCCGCTCGAAGGTCCTGGACCCTGCGGTGGCGAGTGACCCCGCCTACGTCTACGTGCCGAACGGTATCCCAGGCACCGTCGAGGTCATCGACCCCAAGACGTTCCGCACGATCAGAACCATCCATCTGGGTGCCTTGAGCTACCCGGAGCACGTCTCGCCGTCGTGGGATCTCCGGTGGCTCTACGTCGACACATCATCGGCGAACGAGCTCGCAGTGATCGATCCACGTTCGGGAAAGCTCGTACGCGTGATCCACAACGTCGAGCATCCTTACAACCTCTACTTCACGTTGGATGGGTCGATGGCGATCGACGTCGCGGAGTACTACGACCGGCTCGATTTCATGGACCCGCACACCTGGCAGCTCGTGAAGAGCGTTCCGCTGCCATGCAACGGGCCGGACCATCTCGACTTCTCGGCGAACGGGCGCTACCTGATGATCGGATGCGAGTTCGATGGAACCGTCGTGAAGGTCGACGTGGTACATGAGCGGGTGATCGGCACGGTCGACGTCGGCGGACTCCCCGTCGACGTCAAGCTGTCGCCGAACGGCAAGGTCTTCTATATCGCGAACCAAGGAACGGGCGGCGTCTCGATCGTCGATCC
>JBOGVK010000217.1:0-5899 GCA_050692375.1 Actinomycetota bacterium | reverse complement strand
GTCCCGTCCCAGGTCACGCGTGACGACCTGCGCAACATCGCGATCGTCGCGCACGTCGACCACGGCAAGACCACGCTCGTCGACGCCATGCTCTGGCAATCCGGCGCGTTCCGCGCCAACCAGGACGTGAACGAACGGGTCATGGACTCCATGGACCTCGAGCGAGAGAAGGGCATCACGATCCTGGCGAAGAACACGGCCGTTCGTCACGGTGATCTGAAGATCAACATCATCGACACACCTGGTCACGCCGACTTCGGTGGGGAGGTCGAACGCGGATTGACCATGGTCGACGGCGTGCTGCTGCTGGTCGACGCGAGCGAGGGCCCACTGCCGCAGACGCGGTTCGTCTTACGCAAGTCGCTCGAGGCGCACCTTCCGGTGATCTTGGTCGTGAACAAGGTCGATCGACCCGACGCCCGCGTGACCGAGGTCGTGGACGAGGTGTACCAGCTGTTCCTCGACCTCGACGCCGAGGACCATCACATCGAGTTCCCGATCTTGTACTGCAACGCGCGCGCCGGCCGGTGCGGCACCGAGCCCGACAAGCTTGCCGACGACCTGGAGCCGCTGTTCCAGGCCCTCCGCGAGCACATCCCGGCCCCCGAGTACGAGGACGATCACCCGCTGCAGGCGCTCGTGACGAACCTGGATGCCTCGCCCTACCTGGGGCGGCTGGCGCTCTGTCGCGTACGGCACGGGACGATCCGCCGCGGACAGACCGTGGCGTGGTGCCGGGCCGACGGCACGATCGAGCAGGCGAAGATCGGCGAGTTGTACGTGGCCGAGGCGCTCGATCGCGTGGACGCCGAGGAGGCGGGACCCGGCGAGATCATCGCGATCGCCGGCATCGCCGAGATCACGATCGGTGAGACGCTCGCCGATCCCGACGATCCGCGACCGCTCCCAGTGACCCACGTGGATGAGCCTTCGCTCTCCATGACGATCGGCATCAACACGGCGCCGACGTCGGGGCAGGACGGCGACAAGATGACGGCGCGCCTGGTGAAGGGGCGTCTGGATCAGGAGGTCGTGGGCAACGTATCGATCCGCGTGCTGCCGGCCGACCGTCCCGACCGATGGGAGGTCCAGGGCCGCGGCGAGCTCCAGCTGGCGGTGTTGGTCGAGATGATGCGACGCGAGGGCTTCGAGTTGACGGTGGGCAAGCCGCAGGTAGTGACGCGCAAGATCGGCGGTCGGCTCCACGAGCCCGTCGAGCGGGTGGCGATCGACGCCCCCGAGGAGTACCTGGGCGTCATATCGCAGATGCTCGCCCTCCGCAAAGGCCGCCTCGAGAACATGGTGAACCACGGCACCGGGTGGATCCGCATGGAGCACCTGGTTCCGGCGCGCGGCCTGATCGGCTTCCGGACGGAGTTCCTCACCGAAACCCGCGGAACGGGGCAGCTGCACCATGTGTTCGAGGGCTACGAGCCATGGCATGGTGACCTGCGGACGCGTCCGACGGGCTCGTTGGTGGCCGACCGGGCCGGGATCTCCACGGGGTTCGCGCTCCAGACGCTCCAGGAACGCGGCTCGATGTTCGTGGGGCCGACCGAAGAGGTCTACGAGGGCATGATCGTTGGTGAGAACTCGCGTTCGGAGGACATGGACGTGAATCCCACCAAGGAGAAGAAGCTCACGAACATGCGCCAGTCCTCATCGGAGGAGTTCACGCGACTGATCCCCAAGCGGGAGCTCTCGTTGGAACAGGCGCTCGAGTTCATCCGCGAGGATGAGTGTGTGGAGGCGACGCCGCATCACGTGCGTTTGCGGAAGGCGATGCTCCCTCAGCAGGAACGGGTGAAGGCCGGCCGGCGGGGCCGCCCAGGCAAGGATGCACCTTCGTAACAAGATCGATGCCCCTCAGTGCTGAGCGGGGTATCCGGAACGGAAAAAGGGCGGCCCCGAAGGGGCCGCCCTTTTCGTTGACGTCGATCTTCCGGCGTCAGCTGTGGTGCGCTGGTGGCGACGTGTCGACGACACAGACGTCGTCGCCGCCGTTCAGCACCTTCTTCTTGGCGAGGGCGCGATACTTGCCGGCCTGGTCATTGACGGACTTGCTGTACTTGCCAGCTGCATCGGTCTGATCGGTCCCGACCGTCTTCCAGGCGCCATTGACGAGACGTTGGATCTTGACGGTCACGTGGGACCGACAGGCGTTGAAGCCGTCGTTCACGTGGACGTTCCCGCTCGCGATCAGGCTCCCCTTGAGATGCAGGGTCACCGACCGATGATGCTTCGTGACTGTCGGCGCCGCCGTCACCGTGAAGTCGGTAGCGCTGACCACCGAGGCCACGGGCGTTGTGACCGTGATCTTGCCAGTCGTCGCAGCCGTCGGAACCTTCGCGGTCACAGAGGTAGCGGTGCTGGTTCCGATCGTCACAGCCGATGTGAGGTTGAACTTGACCGCGGTCACCCCGGTGAGGTTCGTGCCGGTGATGGTGACGGTCGTACCGACCGGACCGCTCGTCGGTGTGAACGACGTGATCGTCGGCGGAGTACCTACTCCGAAGTTCGTGGCGCTGGTGGCGGCAGGCAACACCGGAGTCGTCACGTGGATCAGGCCGCTGGTGGCGCCGGCCGGCACCGTCGCGGTGATCGACGTTGCCGATACGACGGTGAACGCGGTGGCAACGGTCGCGTTGAACAGGACCTGCGTCGCGCCGCAGAAGTTCGTGCCGGTGATGGTCACGACCGTTCCGACCGGACCGGCCGCAGGTGTGAACGACGTGATCGTCGGAGCCGCCGAGGCGGTGACCAAGAAGTCGTCCGCAGCCGTATTCGGGGATGCGGTCCCGTTGTTGACGATGATGTCACCAGCGCCCAGGGGCGCAGCGCACGGCACCGACGTCGTGATCGAGGTGTCGTTGACGACGTTGAACGTCGCAGCCGCACCACCGATCGTGACGCTCGTCACCGCCGGGGTGTTGAAGCTGGTCCCGGTGATGGTCACCGCGGTCCCGCGCGCGCCACTGATCGGAGACACCGACGTGACGGCTGGGGCGGTGGCCCACGCAGGAAGCGCGGTGACGAGCACGCCGACCACGCCGATCGCGAGCGCCAGCGCGGTTGCGCGGGCTGATACCTTCATCTGCTTCTGGAACCTCAAAGAGGGTTCCCCCCTTCTGGCGTCGAGAGTGGATCGATAGGCGCCACGTGCCCATCTCCCGACGGCCGTTCGATGGGTTCGTTCCGTGGCAGCTCCCCATCACCCTACCCGAAGTGTGAGCGGCCGAACCCTAGCCCTCACGCGATCAGCGCAAGATCCCTCCATCGGAGGGACGATGAGCCCTCGCGGTTCACCCGTTGGTGTCTTCCGTCAGCGTCGATGCAGGATGTTCGAGCGTGCGCCGCCGCAGATCGCGCCGTTCACGAGCACGATCCTCTTCGCTTTGGCTCGATACTCGCCATGTCGATCGGGGATGAACGTCCGGAACGCACCGTCTGAGCGCGTCGAGGTCGTCGTGATCCAGTGCCAGCGGCCACCGCGGAACCGTGAGATGACCACCGGGACGAAGCTCGAACATGCCGAGTATCCGTCGCTGACGTTGACGTGCCCGAAGGCGTTCAGACGGCGGCGGGTCAGGGAGAGCGAGATCGAGCGCTGGTGCGGGCTCAGCACCGTGAAGGTTCCGTTGCTCGTGTCCGTCCCCGACGGCGTCGAGAGTGTGATCTTGCCCGTCGTGGCGTTGTTCGGAACGACCGCGGTGACCGTTCCGTCGCTCACGAACGTGAAGCTCGCCGCGGTTCCGTTGAACTTCACTCCGTTCACTCCCGTGAACTTCGACCCGAGGATCGTCACCACGGTGCCGTAGTTCCCGCTCGTGGGAGAGAAGCTCGTGATGTGCGGTCCGGTCACGGTGAAGTTCGTCCCACTCGTATCGGTTCCCTGAGGGTTCGTGACGCTGATCTTGCCCGTCGTGGCGCCGGTCGGCACGGTGGTCGTGATCTTCCCGTCGTTGACGACGACGAAGGAGCTCACCGCGGTGCCGTTGAACCGCACGAGGGTCGTCCCGAGGAACCCAGAGCCGGTGATCGTCACGGCGGTGCCGACCGAGCCGCTGTTCGGGTTGAACCCGGTGATGTGGGGAGCCGTCGGCGTCACGACCGAGAAGGCCGTTGGGCTGCTTGCCGACCCGGCCGGGGTCATGAGCGTGATCTTGCCCGTCGTGGCACCCGCGGGGACCGTCGCCGTGACCTGCGTGTCCGAGTTGAACGAGAACGACGCGAGGACCCCGGCGAACTTCACCTGGGTCACGCCCGTGAGATGGGTCCCGGTGATGGTGACGGAGGTGCCGACGGGGCCGAACGTCGGATTGAAGCTCGTGATCGTCGGTCCCGCCGACGAGGTGACAACGAAATGGGTTGCGCTCGTCGCGGTTCCGTTCGGCGTGGTGACCTTGATCTTGCCCGTGGTGGCACCGCCCGGCACCGAGGTGTTGATCTGCGTGGATCCGTTCACGCTGAACCCCGCGGGCGTTCCGTTGAACGTGACCGAGGTCGCGCCGTTCAGGTTCGTCCCGTTGATGGAGACCGAGGTTCCCACCGGACCGCTCGACGGGCTGAACGAGGAGATCGTCGGGGCGCCGGTGACGACGAACGCGACCGCGCTCGTGGCGGTGCCTCCCGAAGTCCTGACCGTGATGGCTCCAGTCGTAGCACCGCTTGGCACCGTGGTCGAGATCTGGGTGGAGAGATTCACGGTGAAGAGGGCGTCGGTGCCGTTGAACTTCACATGGTCCGTGCCGGTGAAGTTCGCGCCGGTGATCGTGACGCCCGTCCCAACCGATCCGCTTCCCGGGCTGAAGCTCGAGATGCTCGGAGGCGCTCCTGCTTCGGCCGGGAGCACGCTCGTCGCGGCGAGAAGCGCCCCGATCATCGCCGATATCCCGATGCGAATGAGCGAACGCGTTCCCCTCGACGTGTGTGTCATCAGATCCCTCCCAGGATGTGCAGTGGATTACCTATAGCAGGACGCCGCGTGCGGGTCTAGGGTTCAAAAGTCTCTCTAGGCGCCACGGCGTCCGCTGTGCTCGCCGGTCTCCTTCAGCGCCCTGAGCACGGTGTCGCCGATATCCGCCGGGTTGCGCACCGTATGGTGTCCGAGCGCCTCGATCGCGTCGAGCTTCGCCGTCGCGGTGTCGCTCTCCCCGCTGATCACGGCGCCCGCATGCCCCATGCGGCGCCCGCGCGGTGCGGAGACACCGGCGATGAACGCCACGAGCGGCTTCGTCATGTACTGACGTGCCCATCGCGCGGCCTCGACCTCCTGCTGTCCACCGATCTCACCGATCATCACGCAGACGTCGGTGTCGTCGTCGTTCTCGAACTCGTGAAGGACGGTTTTGAAATCGGTACCGTTCACCGGGTCGCCGCCGATGCCGACGCACGTGGACTGACCGAGTCCGAGCTTCGTCATCTGTGAAACGGCCTCGTAGTTGAGCGTGCCCGAGCGAGAGACGACGCCGATACGACCTTTGGAATAGATGTGGGATGGCATGATGCCCACCTTGCACTCGCCCGGCGTGATGATGCCGGGGGAGTTGGGGCCGATGATCATCGTCTGGCGACCGGCGAGGTAACGCTTCGTCTTCACCATGTCCTGCACCGGGACGCCGTCCGCGATGATCACCGCGATGTATACGCCGGCCTCCGCCGCCTCCAACAGCGAATCGGTCGCGAGCGCCGGCGGCACGAAGATGCCGGTGACGTCGGCGCCGGTCGCATCGACGGCCTCGGCAACGCTGTTGAAGACGGGGAGCCCAAGGTGCGTCGTCCCGCCCTTACCCGGGGTCACGCCGCCCACGATCTGTGTGCCGAAAGACATCGCTTCCTCGGCATGGAAGGTGGCGTGCTGACCGGTGAAGCCCTGGATGATGACCCTCGAGGTCTTGTC
>JBOGVK010000216.1:0-16910 GCA_050692375.1 Actinomycetota bacterium | reverse complement strand
GAACGGGCAACGTCCGGAAGGCGTTCAAGTGTCCGTATCACGCGTGGACGTACGACCTGGACGGACGGCTGATCGGCACGCCGAACGTGAAAGAGGACGAGCTGTTCGACCGGTCGGCGTTCCCGCTGCACCCGGTGCACGTGGACAGCTACGCGGGCTTCCTGTTCGTGAACCTGGCGGCCGAGCCGTCGCGACCGTTGATGGATGCGCTCACCGACGGCGCGGAGACCATGACGGTGTTCGAGCGTTTCAAGATGGAGGATCTGCGGATCGGTGCGCGCATCGTGTACGAGGTCGAGGCGAACTGGAAGATCATCGTCGAGAACTACAACGAGTGTCTCCACTGTCCGCAGATCCATCCGGAATTGGTACAGGTCGTCCCGCTCTTCCGTTTCGGGGAGGTGTGGGACGAAGAGCTCCGCGACGACGGCAACCGGATGGTCAAAGGCGCGACGAGCTTCACCATGTCCGGGGAGTCGGAGCTGCCGAAGTTCCCGGATCTCGCGCCCGAGGACTACGACATGTACTACGGCTCGTACGAGTTCCCGAACCTGATGCTCAACCTGCATCCGGATGCCGTCATGTACTACATCGGGTATCCGAAAGGGCCGAACCACACGACGGTCGTCAGCGAGTTCCTGTTCCGCCCCGAGACGATCGAGGGTCCGTCGTTCAAGCCCGAGCCCGTGATCGAGCTCTGGGACACGATCTCCCGGCAGGATTGGGAGGTGTGTGTCCGCGCACAGACCGGCGTCGGCTCACGGGCGTTCACCACGGGCATCTACCCGCGGCAGGACCGGTTCCTCTACTGGTTCAACGAGGAATACCGGCTGGCGATGGGTCGCGAACTGCAGGGCTAAGAGGGTTCACCGCTTCGTTCGAGCTGGTTGGTCAACACATGCATAAGTGATGTATCTTTTGCAACATGACATCAAGCCGAACCACGATCTTCGGCGTTCCGATCGATTGCGTGGGTGAGCCCGTCGGCACGACCCGGACGCCCGGGGTGCTGCGTTCGAACGGCGTCGTCGAACGGCTCGGCGCCCGCGACCTGGGCGACCTCGACGTGATGCTCGGTCCGGCCGTGCGCGATCCCGACACCGGCATCGTTGGATCGGACTCCGTCCTCGATCTCACTCGAACCATTCGAGCCGCGACCGCCGATGCGCTCGACGCGGAGGGCACGCTCGTGATCCTCGGAGGTTGCTGCACCCTCGCTGTCGGCGCGATGGCCGGCGTGCGCGATCGGTTCCCCGACGCCGGCCTCGTCTACCTCGACGGGCATCTCGACCTGTACGACGGTCGGACATCACCCGGGGGTGAGGCGGCCGACATGCCGCTGGCGGTGGCGCTCGGCGTCGGACCGCAGGCATGGGTCGACGCCGTCGGCGGGACCGCGATCGTGTCGCCGAGTGACGTCGCGCTCCTGGGTTTCCGGGATCTCGAAGAGGCCGCGTCTCATGGATCGGTGACCCCCGCCGACCTGCCCGGGATGACCGCGATCGACGGCCCTGCGGTCCACGCTCGCGGGGCGCGCGCCGTAGCAGAGGACGCCATCGAGGCGGTCGGGCATGGGCGGCGGTTCTTCGTCTTCATCGACGCCGATGTGCTCGATCCGAGCGAGCTGGTCGTCGACGCACCCGTGCCGAACGGGCTCCGGTGGGAACAGTTGACCGAGCTGGCCGGGAAGCTGGTCGGCGACCCCGCGTGCCTCGGGATCGCGCTCGCCTGCTACAACCCCGACCTCGATGCCGACGGTTCCGGCGCCACGCGCGTCGTGTCGTTCCTGCGCGACGTGGTCCCGGCCGGCGCGCGGGCGTCGTGAAGGGGTTCACCTTCCTCGGCGCGCCGGCCGATTCGGTGCTGCGGGGCGGCGGCGCGGAGCGCTCACCCGATCGGCTGCGAGAGCTCGACCTGCCGTCCCGGCTCCATGGCGCCGACGCCGGAGACCTTCCGGTACGGGTCCGTGGCGACATCCGAGATCCGAAGACCGGCATCATCGCGAGCGAAGACGTGATCGCGAACTCCGTCACGATCCGTGCGGCCCTATGCGAGCGGATCGCTGCGGAGGAACGCGTGTTCCTGGCCGGCGGGTGCTGCGCGAACGCGCCGGGCGCGATCGCCGGTGCGCGCGACGCGTTGGGCCGTGTGGGCCTCGTGTACGTGGACGGGCATCAGGATCTGTGGAACGGCCGCTCGTCCTCGACGGGCGAAGCTGCCGACATGCCGTTGGGGGTTGCGATCGGGATCGGTCCCGCGGCGTGGGTGAAGGCAAACGGCGGTCCGGCCGTGCGACCCGGCGACACCGTACTGCTCGCGAACCGCGATCACGCCGAGACCGTTGTTCTCCCCGATCCCGGCGCGGATCTGGGCCTCGCATACCTGCCGATCGAGCGTGTCCGGGAGCTGGGCTTCATGGCCGCGGGCGCGCGCGCCGCAACGGAGTTCGACGGCGATCTCGACAGGTTCTGGTTGCACGTGGACGTCGACGTGTTGGACATGCACGTGTTTCCGGCCACCGATTACCTCGACCCGGGCGGTCTCTCATGGGACGAGCTGGCGGAGCTCCTGACGCCGCTCGGGGCGTCCCCGAACCTGTGCGGAGTGTCGCTCGGGTGCTTCAACCCCGACAAGGATCCGACCGGCTCATGCGGTCGCACCCTGGCCGATCTGCTTGAGGGAGTGCTCGTCCCGTGACGCACGGTCGTCCGGCCACGTCGTCGGCCGCCGATGCGCGGACGACCAACCTGCTCGGGGCCCTGGCGCTTACCGTCGGTGACGCGATGGAGGCGGCCGTCGAAGCGGCGGGCGGGCGAGGCGGGGCGATGCCGGCGGCGCTGGTGCTTCTGCACGACGAACCCGGCATGAGCGTGACGGAGCTGGGACGTGCGACGGGACTGTCGCAGCCCGGCGCGGTCCGGTTGGTCGAGGGGCTTGAACGGTCCGGGCTGGTTGCGCGCGGTCCCGGCGTCGACGCGCGCACGCACGCGCTGCATCTGACCTCACTCGGATCACGCCGGGTTCGCCGGATCCTAGCCGCTCGCGCCGCCGTGCTCGACCGGCTGATCGAGCCGCTCGCGTCCGCGGATCGCAGGACGTTGGAGGGACTCCTGGATCGCCTGCTGGAGGCGTGGACCGGCGATGAGTCGCACGCCGTGTCGGTATGCCGGCTATGCGACTCGGACACCTGCCCGCCCGATCGGTGTCCGGCCGAGCTCGGGTGGCGAGCCTCGGCCGGCTGACCGCACGGTCGCTCAGCGCGAGGCGGTCCGGATCGCATCGCGGTCGGGCATGCCGTTTCGAGCTCCGGCGACCCGGACCGACAGCGCGGCGGCGACGACCCCATCCCGGGCGGCGTCGATGAGGTCCCGCCCTTCCGCCAGTCCCGCGGCGAACACGCCGTTGAAGCAATCGCCCGCGCCCGTCGTGTCGATGACACGGACCGTTGGAGCCGGGATCTGCGTGCGCGAGCCTTCTCGGTCGAGCACCGCGCCCGCAGCGCCGCGCGTCTCGATGACGACCACCCCGGAGGGGATCTCGCCGAGCGCTTCGCGTTCGTGCTCGTTGGGCGTGAGGTAGGTCGGGAGCGCGACGAGATCTCGCGCCCACCGGTGCGGTGGCGCGGGGTTGAGCACGGTGGGCACCGCGCGATCGCGGCACCACTCGAGCGCCGCCCGGACGGCTCGCTCGGGGGCCTCAAGGCTCGCGAGGAGAGCGTGCGGCTCGATCAGCTCGAGCGCCTCCACGACGTCCGAGGATCCAAGCGATTCGTTGGCGCCGGGAGCGACCGAGATCTGGTTCTCGCCGTCGGGTCCGACCGCGATCAGCGCGACGCCGGTCTGGGCGTCCGCCGCGACGAGGACGTGGTCGGTGTGGACCCCGTCGTCGCGCAACGCCTCGAGCGCCGCGATGCCGAGCTGATCGTCGCCCACAGCGCCGAGCATCCATACCATCCCGCTCGTGCGTCCGAGCGCTCGCGCCGCCGCCACCGCCTGGTTCCCGCCCTTGCCGCCTTGGTGCTGGGCGAACGTGCCTCCGCTGACGGTCTGCCCGGCAACGGGTAACGGCGCTCCGGACACGAAGAAGTCGACGTTGATCCCGCCGATGACGGCCAGGGCGAGGCCGCCCGCGACCTTCACGCGCTCGCCTCGACCAACGATCGGAGCCGCTGGGTGAACTGAGCCATGAACGCCGAGGCGTCGACGTCGAGCGCCACGCGAGCGTTGTCCTCGGGCATCCACCCGGTCGGCCAGGGGCTCCGGCGGACCCCCCGGAGGTCCGTGACCGTTGCGCCGCGCGTCCAGGTTCCGTCCGTTTCGACCTCCACACGCGTCGTCTGCAACGTGGCGAGCGACGGATCGATCGCGATCGCGAGAGCCAGCGGATCGTGCATCGACGCCCCGTCGGTAGACCCGAACCGTTCGTAGAACTCGATGTAGAAGGGGACCGAAGCCTGCAGGAAGCGTGCCAACGAGGAATCGGGAGCAGGCGCGCACATCGCGTCGACGCCGTTCCGCCCGAGCTTCACCCGCTCGGTCACGTCGAGCCCGACACCGACTGGGAGCTTTTCCTCGGCCGCGCCGGCGAACGCGCGGAACACCGCCTGCGCGGCCTCGGGGTCGACCCAGATGTTCGCCTCCGCGGCGGGCGTGACGTTTCCTTGGCACGCGAACGCGCCGCCCATGGTGGTGAAGCCGCGGAGGAGCGACGGCAGGGATGGTTCCTCGGCTAGCGCCAGCGCGACGTTCGTCAGCGGGCCGGTGGCGACCAGCAGCACCTCGCCCGGACGTTCGCGGGCGGTCTCGACGAGCAATCGCGCCGCGCCGCGATCTGACGGCACCTGCGCCGCCGGGGGCAACTCCGCCCGCCCCAATCCGCGCTCGCCGTGCACGACCGGGAACGCCAAGTGGTCGCGGGCGAGCGGCCGGCTCGCCCCCCGGGCGACCTCGACGTCGCCGTACCCGCACAGCTCTAAGATCGCCAGCGTGTTCTGGGTCGTGTGCTCGATGTCGACGTTCCCCATCACGGTGGTGGCGGCGATCAAGGTCACCTCCGGCGATGCGAGTGCGTACAGGATCGCCAGCGCGTCGTCGACACCGGTGTCCACGTCCAGGATCAGCGGGACGGGCTCGTTCATGCCGTTAGCCTGGCGCCATCAGCCTGATGCCATCAGGCGGGCGCTCGTTCGAGGGAGAACCCGATCAACTTCGAGGCGACGTCCATGCACATCCGCTTCATCGCCTCCGGGCCCAGCTGGGCCTCGTTCATCAAGACCTGCACCGCCATCCCGTCGATCATGGCACCGAGTTGGAGCCCGAGCTCGTCGGCGTCGGCTCCGTCCGGGAACTCACCCATCTCGCGCCCGCTGTGGATGATGTCGGCGATCGACTGTTGCCAGCGACGGTCCAACACCTCGGCCTCTTTCGCGAGCGACGGGTCACGAAGGGCGCGGACCCAGGTCTCGATCCACAGCGCCCACTCCTCCAAACGCTCGACGTCGGGAAGCAAGCCTGGGACCGAGAGGTCCACCAACCGTTCGAACCGCTCTCGCGCCGTGGCGAGGCGCCGCAGATCGCGAGCCTGCGCCAGGTAGTACTTGTCGTTGGCGTAGGTGAGCGCCTCGACCAGCAGCCGGTCCTTCGATTCGAAGTAGTAGAGGATCAGACCTGGAGAGACACCGCATCGCTCGGCGATGTCGGAGATCCGTGTCTCTGCCAATCCGCGGTCGGTGATGACGCGCGCCGCGGCCTCCAAGATCTCCTGATGGCGGTCCTTCGACTGCTTCTGACGGGTACGGCCCATCTGCTCTCCCAGGCTGAACGGCGCACAGGCGCCGAGCATTCTCGGCAGCGGATCACTCGGCGAGTCAGGGCACTCTACCCCCCTGAGCAGCCATGTCAAAGCTGCAGGTCGCCGCGGCCGGGTTGACTCGTGATTCAAAGTCACGAGATAATCTGCCGGCTCGGGCAGGCGCGCCCGAGCGTGGAAGAGAGTGGCCGAAGAGGCAGAGGGGAACGGTCAGCATGGCGAACGTCTACGACGCGATCATCATCGGCGGCGGTCACAACGGGTTGACGAGCGGGGCGTATTTCGCGCGCGCCGGCGCTCGGACCGTTGTCCTGGAGGCGAGAGGAAAGACCGGCGGTGCCGCCGACACCAGCGCGCCGTTCCCCGATCATCCCGACATCAGGGTCACGACGTACTCCTACGTCATGTCGCTGATGCCGCCCACCATCATCCGCGAGCTCAACCTGAAACAGCACGGGTACGACGTGACGCCCTTCGGTCCGTACTACCAGGCGTTCCCCGACGGCCGTTCGATCACGGTGTACGCCGACGACGCGAAGAAGAGCTACGACTCCATCGCCCAGTTCTCGAAGAAGGACGCCGATACGCTGCCGAAATGGGAGGCATGGTTGAAGGGCGTCGCCGACGTCTTGGGCCCGCTCCTGCTTCAGGTCCCCCCGAAGCTCGGCTCACTTGCGATCGGCGATCTGGTCGCGAGCGCGCAGTCCGCGTGGAAGATGCGCAAGCTGGGAACGCGCGGCGTGGCAGATGTCACGCGGCTCTTCACCATGAGCGTGAGCGACCTCCTCGACGACTGGTTCGAGTCCGACGAGATCAAGGGCATGCTCACGGTGAACGGCGTCATCGGCACGTGGGCTGGACCGGACGAGCCCGGCACGGCTTACGTCATGCTGCACCACTCGATCGGCGACGTCGGCGACGGGCACCTCGGCTCCTGGGGGTTCCAGCAGGGTGGCATGGGCGGCGTGTCCGACTCGATCCGTCGCTCTGCCGAGTCCTTCGGCGCAGAGATCCGCACCGACGCGCGCGTCAAGAAGATCCTCGTCCGCGCCGGCCGTGCCGTCGGGGTGACGCTCGAGAATGGCGACGAGCTCCGCGCGCCGGTCGTGGTCAGCTGCATCCACCCGCAGATCGCCTTCCTCGATCTGATCGACCGGCACGAGCTGCCGGCTGACTTCGTCTGGGACATCGAGCGATGGAAGACGCGCAGCGGTGTGGTCAAGGTGAACGTGGCGCTCTCCGAGTTGCCCGACTTCACGGCCAACCCCGGCACGAATCAGCAGGACCATCACACCGGATCCGTCGAGCTGTGCTTCAGCCCGCGATACGCCGAGCGCGCGTTCCAGGACGCGCACATCGAGCGCAAGGCCGCGGTGTCACCGTTCGTCGACGGCACGATCCCCACCACGCTCGACAAACAGCTCGCTCCCGAGGGTGTGCACGTGTTCTCGATGTTCAGTCAGTGGGTTCCCGACGACTGGAACACCGAGCCGCATCGCGACGAGCTGGAGCAGTACGCCGACCGGATCATCGACAAGTACACCGAGCTCGCGCCGAACTTCAAGGCGTCCGTGATCGACCGTCAGGTGATCGGCCCTTATGACATGGAGCAGGATCTCGGCCTGATGGGCGGCAACATCTTCCACGGCGAGCTCAGCGTGGACCAGCTCTTCCACATGCGGCCGGCCCCGGGTTACGCCGACTACCGCACCCCGATCCGCGGTCTGTACCACGGTTCGTGCGCCACCCACGGCGGTGGCGGCGTGAACGGCATCCCCGGCTGGCAGGCCTTCAACATGGCGAAGAAGGACAAGGCCGTCGGCAAGAAGTAGCTGGTGACGGAAGCAGGCGGACAGACCGACGCGCGGACCGCCCTCGAGCGCATGCTCGAGGCGCGTTCGGTTGCCGTGGTTGGCGCGAGCGTGAAGGAAGGCTCGCTCGGCCATCAGATGATGGTCGAGCTCCATCGCGGTGGGTTCGACGGCGCGATCTATCCCGTGAACCCCGGCTACGAGGAGGTTCTCGGCCACGCGTGCTTCCCGTCGATCGGCGACCTCCCCGAGCCGGTCGACCTCGCGATCCTCGGCGTCGCGAACCGACGCATCGAACAGGCGCTCCGTGACGCGGTCGCCGCAGGTGCCCGCTCCGCGGTGACGTTCTCGTCGCTGTACGAGTCCGAGCCGCCGGAGCCCGGACTCGCTCCGCTCGCGGAGCGCGTCGCGGCGCTCGCCCGCGAGGGCGGCATCGCCCTGTGCGGAGGGAACGGCATGGGGTTCCTGAACCTCGAGAACCGATTGCGCGCGACCGGATTCGCGACACCCGACCACATCCGCAGCGGACCGGTCACGTTCGTCAGCCACTCGGGGTCTGCGTTCGCGGCGCTCGCGTTCAACGATCGGGGGATCGGGTTCAACCTCCTCGTCTCATCCGGGCAGGAGCTCGTCACCGATGTGTCGGAATACATGAGATACGCCCTCGGCCTGTCCTCGACGCGCGTGGTCGCGATCCTGGTCGAAACCATCCGGCGTCCAGACGCGTTCCGCGCGGCGCTCGCCCACGCGATGGAGCGGGACGTCCCGGTGATCGCGTTGAAGGTCGGCCGGACGGAACGGTCGAAGTCGATGGTCACCGCCCACTCCGGTGCGCTCGCGGGAGAGGACGGAGCCTTCGAGGCGTTGTTCGACGCGTACGGGGTGCTGCGGGTGGCCACGCTCGACGAGATGGCCGACGTGATGGAGCTCTTCTCCTGTGCGAGACGCGTAACGACGGGCTCAGGGATCGCCTCGATCCACGACTCGGGTGGGGAGCGCGCGCTGTTGGTCGACGTGGCTGCCGACCTCGATGTGCCGTTGGCGCAGATCTCAGAGGCGACCACCGCGCGGATCCAGGACGTGCTCGATCCCGGGCTGGAGGCTGCGAACCCGCTCGATGCGTGGGGGACCGGTATCGACGCGGACCGGATCTTCACCGAGTGCTTCCGCGCCCTGCACGACGATGCCGAGACCGCGGCGCTCGCGTTCGTCGTGGACATGACACGGCAGGGCGAGCCGCACGACAAGGGCTACGTGCACATCGCGCGCGAGGTCTTCGCTTCCACGACCAAGCCGTTCTGTGTCCTGTCGAACCTGGCGAGCGCCGTCGCCAACGACGAGGCGGCGCTTCTGCGCGACGAAGGGATCCCCGTGCTCGAGGGGACCGCCTCGGGTCTGGTGGCGCTTCGTCATCTGCTTGCATACCGCAACACGAGCCTCCGGCGGTCCAACGTGTCGCCGAAGCCCGTCCCGGGCGATGTCCGCGAACGATGGCGAGCACGGTTGACCTCCGGCGGAGAGGTGCGCGAGCTCGAGTCGATGGCTCTTCTCGCGGACTACGGCATTCCGGTCACGGCGACGCTCGGCGCGACGTCGGTCGATGAGGCGATCGCCGCAGCGGATACGATCGGGTGGCCGGTCGCGCTGAAGACGGCCGCGCCCGGCGTGCAGCACAAGTCGGACGCGGGTGGCGTCGCGCTCGACCTCGATGATGCTGACAAGCTGAGCGCCGCGTACGAAGACCTGGCGTCACGACTCGGCCCGAACGTCGTCGTCGCGGCGATGGCACCCGCCGGCGTCGAGGTCGCGCTTGGCGTGGTGCGCGACCCGCAGTTCGGTTCGCTCGTCCTCGTTGCGGCCGGTGGTCTGCTGGTCGAGGTGCTGCACGATCGCCGATTGGCGTTCCCGCCGCTCGACGAACCACGCGCGCGGGCGCTGATCGACCAGCTGCGCATGCGTCCGTTGCTCGACGGCGTCCGCGGTGCCCCGCCCGCCGATGTCGCCGCGCTCTCGAGCGCCATCTCGCGGCTCTCCGTCCTGGCCGCCGACCTCGGCGACCTGCTGGAGGCTCTCGACGTCAACCCCGTGATCGTCTCGCCGCGGGGGTGCGAGGCGGTCGACGCTCTGGTGATCACCCGGCGATCGCCGGGTATCTAGTCTGTTTCAGACTAGATAGAGACCACCTACTGGCCGATGTAGTCGCTCGGTTGTGTCCCCGGTGGCCAGTCTGGATAGTTCTCGGGGATGAACCGGAACGGGTGCCCATAGGTCTTCGCCCTCGTGCTGGTCGGCGACGGAGACCGCGGCGGTCCCGCGAAGTCGAAGATGTGCTCCATGTTGTGCGTGTTCGCGATCCGTGGCGTCAGCGGATCGAGGCCCCAATTGTCGCTGATGAACCTCAGTGGCGTGGAGAACTCACCGACCTCGTCGTCGATCAAGCCCTTGCGCGTATACGGCGAGATCGTCAGCAACGGCACCCGGAATCCCAGCCCGATGTCGTCGACCGCCGGTGGCTTCACGTGATCGTAGAAGCCGCCCCATTCGTCCCACGTGACGAAGATCGCCGTGTGCTGCCACATGTCGCTGGTCATCACGGCGTTCACGATGTCGGTAACCCAGTTGTGCGAGAAGGACGTGCTGTAAGGGGGGTGGTCCGACAGCTCGAAACGGGGCGTGACCCACGTGACCGCCGGCAGCAGGTTCGCCTTGATGTCCTTGGCGAGAGTGTCCACCGATCGCACGTGTGCGTTCCAGTACGCCTTGTCGTGGAACACATCTCCGATCCCGTTGTACGCGTTCCAGAAGTAGCCCGGCTGCCCCCATTCCGCCGCGTAGAAGGCCCAGTCGATGCCGGCCGTGGTCAGCTGCTCTCCAACGGTCGGGTATGTGAAGCACGTGTCGTGCTTGGTGAGGTTCCCGTGTTGGTCCTTCACGAACACGAACACGTCGTCGCCGATGGCGTCACAACCCCAGCTCTTGTAGATCTTGTGGTTCACGGCGTCGACGCGGGCGCTGATGTTCTCGGGGTTGTCGATCACGCCTCCCGACTGCCCTGCGATGAAGTAGAAGTGGTTCGGGAAGGATGGTCCGAGCGCCGAGGAGTAGAAGTTGTCCGAGATCGCGTACTCCCGAGCCCACGCATAGTAGTTCGGGATCTGCGCTTCGTGGAACTGCGAGTAGCCGTACACCGCGCCCCATCTTCCTCCGCCGAACCCGTCCAGCTTGTCGCCGTGCAAGCAGTTGAGCGCCGCCGCGCGATCGTGCTGGAGGTCGCCGGGCATCCAGTCGGGACAGGGGATCAACGCCTGCTCGTTCCCGTGGGCGACGCCGGTGGTCGCTCCGTTCACCCCGGGGAATCTCCCGAAGAGGTTGTCGAAGCTCCGGTTCTCGAGCATCAGGTAGATGACCTGTTTGACGGGCCAGCGTGTCTCGATCGTGGTCGTCGGGCTGGTGGTGACCACAGGGATCTTGCGGCCGCCCGTGCAGGAGAACAGCACGCCGCCCGCGACGGCCATGGCCGAGCGCTGCAGGAACCTCCGACGGCTGACCGGGGGCAGATGCGCGTCGCCGCGTTCCTCGTCGGTGCCGTGGACTCGGTCGGGCATGCGCATCAGTTCTACCAAGGATCGAGGCTATCGATATCCGGCTGTCGGTATCCTGGGGGTTCCCGTCCCGTCCGGAGTTCGCTTGCGTCGGTTCGCCACACGCGCATCCAGCTGTGCCCTCGTCCTCGCGCTGGCCGCGTGCCACGGGAGCCCGCCGGCCTCGATCGGATCGACGACGACTCCACCGATCACTCCCCTCACGCCCGGTTCCCCCACCAGCTCACCGACGCCTCCCGCCGTTCCCGGCGTCCCGCCCCCGACGTCCGGCGTGGCCTCGGCGACGTGCGTCAACGGATGGACCACGCCGCCTACGAACACCCCGGGGTTCACCGATCCGCTCGGCATCATCCGGAGGACGACCGGGGTGGAGGGGCCGCTCGTCGTCGTGGACATGCGCTACTTCGTCGGCCCCGAGTCGCCTGCGTCCCTGCAGGGCTATCTCCTCGAGGTCGAACGGTGGTATATCCAGCTCTACGCGAAGGACGACATCACGTTCCAGGGGCGCTTCCTGGTGGAGGCGCGCCGGTTCGGACGGGGGGTGGCGGCGGTCGCGCCCTATGACACGATCGGATTCCGCTCGCCGGATTGGGTCGGTTTCCAGTACCGCAGCGAGGACGAGGTGCCGAAGGCGTATCCGGGTCTTCCCGGTCAGTGGTACGGAACCCCGTACAACTTCGTGCGAGGGGGTGGGGGGCTCAAGTTTTCGGGGCTGCCGGACGAAGTTAGTGGGTGCCTGGAAGGCACGTAAGCAGCGATGGGCATCTATCAGAGCTCGGGCCGGACGCGGAACCCACTCGGCGTCGTCTCGGTGATCGTCGGCATCGTCGGCGCCGCCGCGTCGGTCGTCCTGTGGGCCTACCAGTACGACCCCCGAGGAGCGTTGGTCCGGTCGTTCGCCTACCGCCTCGGGCCTGGGCTCGTTCTCGGTGATCGTCTCGTGGTCTTCGCTGCGATCTGCGGAGCGTTCGCCGTCCTCACGGCGATCGCCGGTTCGATGGGGGGCAGCAGCCGGGGATCCGCCGTCGTCTCGATCGTTCTCGGCGTGATGGCCTTGAGCTACCCGGCGCTCACATGGCTCCAGGTGTTCACCCGCCCGCTGCTACACCACACGCTGACCTGAGCGCGAGACGACTCAGGGCTCGAAGGGCCACGCCGTATAGACGCCGGGCCCGCGCTTGCGGAGCTCGTTGCCGATCACCATCCGCTGGATCTCGGATGTGCCTTCCCAGATGCGGTCCACGCGGAGCTCGCGCCAGAGGCGTTCCACCGGTTGCTCGCGCATGTAGCCGCGCCCGCCGTGGATCTGTACGGCCTTGTCGATCACGCGTCCGGCCGTCTCGCTGCAGACGAGCTTCACCGCGGATGCTTGGGCGTGGAGCGCCTTGCGCGTGATGCCGCCGCGCGCCGCCATCCAGCACACCCGGTAGAGCATCGATGTCGCCGCCATGATCTCGGCGGCCATGTCCGCCAGCATGAACTCGATCGCCTGGAACCCGACGATCGCCCGTCCGAACTGCTCGCGTTCGCTTGCGAACGCGAGCGAGAGCTCGAGGGCGCGCGCCGACGCGCCCATCGTGCGCGCGCCGATCATGAGCCGCTCCTCGACGAACCAGTCTTTCGTCAGCTCGTATCCCTCACCAACGTCGCCGAGCACCGCGTCGTCAGGAAGTCGCACGCTCTCGAACGCGAAGATCGGATGTTCGAACACGAACGTGTGCGTGTACCGAGGCGTGCGGACCAAACGCACGCCGGGCTGGTCCTTGTCGACGAGGAAGACCGTGGGTTTCGTGGGATCGCCGTCGACGTGCGCATGCACCAGGAAGAAGTCCGCGACGTCGCCGGAGGTGACGTGCCATTTCTCGCCGTCGAGGATCCAGGAGTTGCCGTCGCGTCGCGCGGCGGTACGGACCATCGACGGGTCCGAGCCGGCATGCTCCTCGGTGATCGCGTACGCGTCGCGGCGTTCCCCCCGGGCCGCGGGACGCAGGTAGCGCTCCTTCTGCGCCTCGGTGCCGCGAGCGAGCGGGATCGACGGCCGCCACGGGAGATCCCACAACGCGCCCGTGGCGCGGCCCCATTGTTCCTCGACCAGCATCACCTGGAACGTGTCGAAACCTTGCCCCCCGTCTTCCCGGGCATGGTTGATCGCGTTGAACCGCTCGTCGAGCACCGCTTGCTTCGCGAGAGCGTGGCTCTCGGGCGTGAGTCCGTCGTTCGCCTCGCATTCGTCCTCGAGCGGGATCAGGACGCGCTCCGCGAAGTCGCGGGCGCGCGCTTGCAGCTCGCGATCTTCCCGATCGAGACGGATGTCCAAGCAGCCCCTCCCTGGGATGCGGCGGTCGGGATTGTAGGCGGTGCCGCCGGCGAGGCGCGAGTCTGAGCGTGCGAGCTAGCCGAACCTGCCGGCCACGTAATCGGCCGTGCGGTCGTCGCTCGGTGAGTCGAAGAGCACGCCCGTTTCACCGGTCTCGATGAGCTCGCCGCCGCCATCCTGCCCGGAGAGCAGGAAGGCGCAGTGGCTGGACACGCGATGGGCCTGCTGCATGTTGTGGGTCACGATCACGATGGTCACGCGATCGACGAGCTCCGAGAGCAGCTCCTCGATGCGCTTGGTCGCGCTCGGGTCGAGCGAGGACGTCGGTTCGTCCATCAGCAGGACGTCGGGCTCGACGGCGAGCGCCCGCGCGATGCAGAGGCGCTGCTGCTGACCACCCGACAGGCTCGTCGCCGGCTTGCGCACGCGGTGTCGCACCTCGTCCCACAGCGCCGCGGCGATCAGCGCCGACTCGGCCGCCTCGTTCAGCAACTCCTTCTTCCGGACGCCGGCGAAACGGAGCCCCGATACGACGTTCTCGTAGATGCTCATCGTGGGGAACGGGTTCGGACGCTGGAACACCATCCCGATCCGCGTGCGCACGAGCACCGGATCGCTCCCCGGTCCGTAGAGATCCATGTCCCCGAGCCGGATCGATCCGGATACCTGTGCTCCTCGGGTGCCGTCGTGCAGGCGATTCAGCGCCCGTAGCAGCGTCGTCTTGCCCGACCCGGAGGGTCCGATCAGGGCGGTGACCCGGTTGGCGGGGATCGCCATCGTGACGTCGCTGACCGCCGGCGTGCGATGGAAGGACACGCTCACGTGATCCAGGCGCATCGCGGGCGGAGCATCGATGGCGACGGCGCCGAGGGGCTCGGGGCTCACGGCGTCGCCGGGGGATGGCGGCTCGGACGTCATGAAGCCCTCCTTCATCTCGACCTCCTCCGGAGTCGGCCGGCGGTGACTCGACTCACCACGTTGAGCGCGAGAGCCGCCGTGATCAGGAACAACGCCGTCCCCCACGCGATCTGCTGGAGGTCCGGATACGGTTGCAGTCCGTCGATATACACGACGAGCGGCAGCGCCGCGATGGGTTTCGAGAGCGACGTGGAGAACGCCTGGCTCCCGATGGCGGTGAACAGGAGCGGAGCGCTCTCCCCGAGCGCCCTCGACATGGCGAGAAGCACCCCCGTGACGATGCCCGGCAGGGCGACCGGCAGCGCGACGCGGCGAGCGACCGTTCCGTCGCGTCCTCCCAGCGCCATCCCACCTTCCACGAGCGCCCGGGGCACCGTCCGCACCGCGGCTTCGGTCGCCCGCGCGACGACCGGGAGCATCAGGATCGACAGGGCCACGCTCGCCGAGATCGCCGAGAAGTGCCCCGTCGGGACGACGATGACCGTGTAGGCGAAGATGCCGATCGCGATCGAGGGCACGCCCGTGAACACCTCGGCGCCGAACCGGAGCACGGCGGCGGGCCGCGTCTCCGATCTCGCCAGGAAGAACCCGACGAGCACACCGACGGGGATGGCCAACATGCCCGCGACGCCGTCGATGATGAGCGAGCCGACGATCGCGTTGGAGATCCCGCCGCCCGGGATCCCTGCCGGCGTCGGGAGATGCGTGAAGAAGCCCGCCGACCACGCCGCGATGCCTCGGTGAACCGTGTACGCGACGACCACGACGAGCGGCGTGACGGCGACGAGCGAGGCCGCGCCACAGCCGACGGAGAAGACGGCGCTCGTGAGCTTGCGGCGTCGAAGCGACGCCTGCGACGTTTCACGGATGACGCGTCTGCGGACCACCAACGGGTCGCTCTCGAGGATGCTCATGCCACGTCCACGTCGAGGCGGGTTCCGCTCACGGAGCCGACCAGCAATCGCGCGACCCCGTTCACGAGCATGGCGACGAGCAGGAGGAGCAGCACCAGCGCGATGAGGGACGCCAAGTGGATCGGGTCGCTCGCCTCGCCGAACTCGTTCGCGACGAGCGACGACATCGTCTGGGCGGTGTCCAGCAGCGAATGGGGGATGGCGTTGGTGTTCCCGATCACCATCGTGACCGCCATCGTCTCTCCGAGCGCACGCCCGGCGGCGAGCACGGCGGCTCCGACGATGCCGGATCGAGCGGCGGGGAGCACCACGCGCTTGGTGGCCTGCCACCGCGTGGCGCCCAACGCGCGCGCGCCATCGGTCTGCTCCTCGGGGACGGCGACGATGACGTCGCGCGAGAGCGCGGCCATGGTCGGCAGGATCATGATGAACAGGACGAAGCCCGCCAGGAGGAACCCGATCCCGATCGGCGCTCCGTTCGAAACGAAGGGGAGGAAACCCAGCCACCGCTGGATCGCGGGCTCGATCGTGCGGGACATGATGGGGGCTAGGAACAGCAGGCCCCACAAGCCGTAGACGACGCTCGGGATCGCCGCGAGGAGCTCGACGATCGGCGACACGGTGGCACGCAATCTCGGAGAGGCGTACACGCCCAGGAACACCGCGGTGCCGAGCCCGATGGGGACGGCGAACACGAGCGCGACGGCCGTCGTGAGCAGCGTTCCGACGATGAAGGGGAGCGCGCCGAACTGCTCCTTGTTGGGATCCCAGTGCGTCCCGGTGATGAGCTTGATCCCGTCGTGAGCGAACGCCGGCTTCGCCTTGATCACCAGGAACAGCACCACCCCGACGATCAGTGCGCCGAACAACGTCGCCGCGCCTGCGAGCACGGCGCGGAACGCGAACGTGCCGAACCGCGGTCGCCGTCTGGGACGGCGACCGCCGTTCGTCGATCCGTGCGTGTCCTCCATCGACATCGCGCCCTCAGTCGATACGAAGGTCGGGGTGGTCTACAGGAAGGGAGTCCCGCTCGGCCCGACCATCCTCTTCAAGGTCCGCTCGGCGAGCGCCTGGATGCTCGCGGGCAGCGGCACGTACAGGAGCGGCTTACCCAGTGCCTGGCCCTGGTGGGTTAGCCACTCGGCGACGTGGGCCAGAGCGTCTCCGGTCGTCTCGCTGGCCTGGTTCTTGTAGAGGAGCATCCAGCTGTAACCGGAGATCGGGTAGCTTCGGGCGCCCGAGGCGTTCACGATCGAGAAGTGCGTGGCCGAGACATTCGGGAACGCGCTCGCCGCGGAGGCAACGCTGTTCGGCCCCGGCGAGATGTAGTTCCCGGACGAGTTCTTGACCCGCGCGAACGTGATGTGGTTGGAGACCGCGTATGAGAGCTCCACGTATCCGATCGAGCCGCTCGTCTGCGCGACCACGGCCGAGACGCCCGAGCTTCCCGGCTCGCCGACACCGGTCGGCCAGGAGATGGTCGTGGACGTCCCGGGTCCGCCGGACCACGCCGACGAAACGTGGGACAGGTAGTCCGTGA
>JBOGVK010000215.1:0-3190 GCA_050692375.1 Actinomycetota bacterium | reverse complement strand
CCACCATGCCCGGGATGCGGTTCGGCCCCGACGGAGACCCGTGCGCTTCGAGCTCGATGCGCTCCGGTCGGATCACGATCTTCGCCTCCCCTCCGGTGACGTCGCGGTCCGTTCCGCGCGTCTGGAGCTCGTAGCCGTCCAGCGCGACGCGGCAGGCGCTCGCGCCGGAACTGACGACGGTGGCCTGCATGAGGTTCGACACGCCGAGGAAGTCGGCGACGTAGAGCGTCTCGGGATCCTCGTAGACGTCCTGAGGCGCCCCGACCTGCTCGATGTGCCCGCCGTTCATGACCGCGAGGCGGTCGCTCATCGTGAGCGCCTCCTCTTGGTCGTGGGTGACATAGAGGAACGTGATGCCGACCTCCTGCTGGAGCGACTTGAGCTCGATCTGGAGGGCCTTGCGGAGCTTCGCATCGAGGGCGCCGAGCGGCTCGTCCAGAAGGAGCACGGTCGGGTTGAGGACGAGAGCGCGCGCTAAGGCAACGCGCTGCTGCTGTCCGCCCGAGAGCTGGGACGACCGGCGCCTCTCGTAGCCCGGAAGCTGGACGAGCTCAAGCGCCTTGCCGACGCGCTCGTGGATCTCGGCTTTCGGCCGCTTCGCCCGCTTCAGCCCGTAGGCGATGTTGTCGTAGACGTTCAGGTGCGGGAAGAGCGCGTAGTTCTGGAACACGGTGTTGACGTTGCGCTGGTGAGGCGGTGTGTGTGCAACGTCTGTGCCGTCCAGGAGGATCTCACCGGAAGTCGGTTGCTCGAAGCCGGCGATCATTCGCAGAGTGGTCGTCTTCCCGCAGCCGGAAGGCCCGAGGAGCGAGAAGAACTCACCACCCGGGATGTGGAGATCGATGCCGTCCACCGCGGTCACCTCGGCGAACTGCTTGGTCAGCTTGCTCAATTCGATTTCGCCGCGTGCCATTAGTCTCCCGAAGTTAGGTGAGGTTGAAGGCGCCGCCGAAGTCCTCCGCCGCTTTACCCGCCTGACGCTCTCCGCGGGTGAAGAAGCGCCAGGCGAGGAAGCCGGCCGTGACAATGAGGAGGGTTGACACCATCATGATCGTTGCGATCGCGTTCACAGACGGTAACGGCGCGGCGCGCGTCGCTGCGTAGATCTGGATCGGGACGGTGTCCGTGGGTCCGCCACTTGACAGCCACTGGCTGATGACGAAGTCGTCGGCCGAGATGGCGAACACCACGGCGGCCGAGGCGACGATCGCCGGGGTGAGCAAGGGAAGGAGGACGCTCCTCAACGCGACGAACGGCGAGGCCCCGAGGTCGGCTGCGGCCTCCTCGTACTGCGTGCCGATCGAGAACAGCCGACCGCGCACGATCACGACCACGAAGGAGATCGAGAAGGTCACGTGGCCGAGGATCTGGGCGATGGTCCCCGTGTGAACGAATGTGAAGATGTGGGTGAAGACGAGGAGGAGCGACACGCCCATGACGATCTCGGGCGTGACCAACGGAAAAAGCATGATGAAGTTGGAGGTGCCGGAGCCGCGACCGTGCCAGCGGGCGAGACCGAGGGCGAGCAAAACCCCGATCGGGACGGCGATGAGAACGTCCGCTCCCGCCAGCTTGAAGCTCTGAACAAGAGCATGCCGAAGGTTCGGGTCGTGCAAGACCGAGTCCACTGGATCCCCCCAGTACCAGCGTGTCGAGAAGCCGTCCCAGACCGTGCGCGAGCGGCTCGCATTGAAGGAGAACTGCACCGCGATCAGCACCGGCACGATCGACCACACGATGTAGGCCCAGGCGAAGACGGGCAGGAAGCGCGGCTTTCCCCATGGGTTGCGGAGCCAGCGGCGCGAGCGAGCCAAGGTCGAGGGCTGCGGCCTCGCTCGCGGCTCGGCAACGGTCGTCACAGCGCCCCCACCGCCCCGACTTCGCGTTGGGCGCGATGGACGCTCCACATGTAGTAGAGCATGAGGATCGTCAGGAAGGCGGCGAGCACGATCGTGAGCGCGGCGCCGATCGTCGGCTGCGGGCCCCCATGGAAGTAGAGGTCGATCTGGTTGCCGATCATCGACGTCTTCGGCGAACCCGAGACGATGTTCGGCGTGTAGTAGTCGCCGAACATCGGTAGCGTGATGAGGACGGCGCCCCCCAAGATGCCGGTTTTCGAGAGCGGGAGGGTGACCGTGCGAAACGCGGACCAGCGGCTCGCACCGAGGTCACGTGCCGCTTCCAGGTGGCTGCGTTCGATGCGATCGAGCGAGGCGAAGAGCGGCAGGATCAGGTACGGGATGTAGCCGTAGACGAGGGCGAAGATAACCGTCGAGGCGCTCCCGCCGAGCCAGTCCCGCGGCTGGCTGAGCACGTGGGTGAACATCAGGAAGCGGTTCACGTAGCCGTCCGCCTGCAGGAGATTCACCCAGGCGAGCATTCGCATCATGTAGCTGATCCAGAGGGGCAGGATGATCAGGATGAGAATCACGCCTTTCCACCGCCCCGCGTGCCGGGCCGCGTAGTAGGCGACCGGATACCCGATCAGCAGGCAGAGGGCCAGGGAGACGAGGACGTAAACGATCGTCCTGACCCCGACGTCGAACCAGATTCCTCCCGGCGCGAGCCGACTGAGGACCTCGCTTAGCCAACCCACGTTCCATTCGAGCGGGTTCCAGATGGGAACCGGTTGGAAGAGGATCGGGTCGACCTTTCCGAACGCGACCGCAAGGACCGCGTAGAACGGAACGACGAAGAGGAGAACTAGCCAGAGAACGCCCGGGAACGCAAGACCGGGCCACAACCACCGCCGGTACACGACGCCCTAACGCTCGCGCCCCGGACCCGTCAACTTCCTCCTCCGGCGAGGAAGTTCGAGTAGCCGTCCTCCCACAACTGCTGTCCCCGAGACGTCAGCGTCCCGTACTGCAGCGAGTCGGGCCCGAGATCATCGTTCGTCAGAACGCTGTCCGCCAGGTTCTCGGGCACGACTCCCTTCTGCACCAGGGTGCTCGGGTCGATCTCGTTCAGCGGGGGCTGATACCCGTTGAAGTTGACGAAGTTGTCATAGGCGACGCCGTTGTCGAGGAGGTAGTTGAGGAAAAGATGCGAGAGCACCGGCTTCTGCGTGGTCGAGCAAATCGCAAAGCAGTCGTTCTGGATCGGCCTCTTGTCTTTGGGTGCCTTCCAGAAGGCGAGGGCGCTCGCCGGCGTTCCCTTCGGGAGGTAGTAGATGTAGCCCGCGATCATG
>JBOGVK010000214.1:0-1890 GCA_050692375.1 Actinomycetota bacterium | reverse complement strand
AGGCCGTGGAGATCACGCCGGATCCGCCGGGGTACCTCTATCGCAACAAGGACGAGGGCTCGGGCACGATGTCCCGCCTCCCCGAGCGCGACGAGGTCCCGCTCCCGGCTCCGGTCGAAGAACGCCTGATCGTCGAGTTCTACTCAGCGCGCTGAACCTCCGCCATCCGATCACCTTGACGTCACGATGTGCGAGATGGTCTGCCGCGACGAGGCGTCGGTGGAGGCGACGACGAGACGTCCCTTCAGGTGGATGAGCCGCTCAGGCTTCAAGACGGGTACGCGGTGACGGTCGCCCACACGCTGCCGTACCCCACAACGAGATCCAGCGGCGCGAAGGGGAGCCGGATCCGCGCCACCACCTTGTCGGTGGAAGGGTCGATCCGCACGATGGAGTTCGTGTTGGGACCAGCCACCCAGATACTCCCGTCGAACGCCACGACATCGCTCTGATAGCCCGTGCCGATCTTGAAGAGTTGGATCGTGTCCACGATCTCGTCGGTGGCGGGATCGATCCGATAGACGACCCCTGTCAGTGGGTCGGAGATCCATACGCTTTGGAATCCGAAGCCGATCCCGGACGGTTGACCGACACCGCCCAGATCGATCGTCGTCGTGGTCCCCGTCTCGGGATCGATCTTCTCGAGGCTTGAGTCGTCGTGGTTCGTTACCCACGCATGACCCTCCCCGTAGCCAACGTTGTACCCGCCAAGCGCAGTCTCGACCTTGACCTGGACAGTCCCAGTGTCTGGGTCGATGCCCGCGAGGCGCCATCGCCCAGCGCGAGCGACCGGAACCCACAGCAGCCCGTCACCTGTCCCCAAGCGGCCCGTGCTCCCCGGAACATCGAGCGTTCGGTCTACGCTGCGGAAATGTGGGTCGAACTCAAGGATGGTGGTGAAGCTCTCACGAGGGGCGACCCACACCTTTCCCCATCCGTAGACGAGTCCGAACCCCGTTAGCTGCGAGGTCGCCTGACCGCTCTGGAGCGGCACACGCCCGACTGCTCGTTCTGACTCCGCGTCGACGATCGTGATCAACTGCTCCGGCTGACTGAGAACCCAGATCTCGTGTGGTGGCACGATTGCGAGCTGGGCCGCACCGGGCTTCGACACGGGCACATCGGCTACGACCTCGTTCGTCGCCGGGTCGATCCGAACGAGTGACTCCGCCCGCACGTGCACGGGGCGGGGGCGGTGGATGAAGAGGAAGGTTCCCGAAGCCGCGAGGGCGGCCGCGACCACCGCGATGACGATCTTCCCCCAGCGGCGCTGTTGCAAGGGCAGCGGCTCGATCGCCTCGAGGAGCCGGCGCGCCTCCTCAGGATCGAGTGGGCCGAGCCGAGGTGCGCCGTCGACCGTCGACACTGCGAAGAGGTGCCACGCGCCCTCGATCCCCTTCAGCTCGTGCACGCCACGATCCGTGAACCCGAACCCCGAAGCTGGAACCAGATCCTTCAGCGTGCGAGAGACGAGGACCTCGCACGGATCGGCGAGCGACATCACCCGCGCGCCGGCGTGCACCGTTAATCCGCCGAGCTTCTTGCCGATAATTTCCGCTTGACCGACGTGACAACCCGCGCGGATATCGATCCCGAGTTCCCTGACGTCGTCGGACACCGCGCACGCGCAGCGGATCGCGTCAACCTGATCATCGAACGCCGCGAAGAAGCCGTCCCCCGCGTTGTCTATCTCCCGGCCGCGCCATCGCTTCAGGGTCTTGCGCACGACGGCGTGGTGCCGATCCAACAGGATGCGCCAGCGCCTGTCTCCGAGCTCGCGGGCAAGTCGAGAGGAGTCGACGATATCGGTGAACAGGACGGTGGCGAGGATGTGGCCGCCCCGACCCTTGGTCATCCTGCGGAGTCTGCCCCCGTTCGACGACCCTCACA
>JBOGVK010000213.1:0-8111 GCA_050692375.1 Actinomycetota bacterium | reverse complement strand
CACCCTTGACTTCGACGAGCCGCTGCAATGCCCCCCGAACCGCGTGGAGATCGTATCCGCGGTTCTCGCTGTGGATATCGCTGACGCGCCATCCATCTCCGGCCAGGTGGTCTCGGACATGCGTCATGGCGATCATCTCGGAATCCGCTTGCTCCGCGGTGATCGGCACACCAGCTGCCTTGACTTGAATCGACGCCACAAGATGAGGAAAGCTGACGTCTACCTCGCTCATGATGGCGAGCTCGCGGAGCCTCTGCTCCGCCCTTTCCGCAAGGAACGCTCGTGTGGCCACGCGCTCTTGGTGGTCCTCGATGCTCTTAGTCAATTGCACCGGCAGTGCCTCGAGATCCTTCCGGGCTGTTGAGAACCAGTCCCCGCGAACGCGACGCTGCTGCTCCTCGATCTCGGTCGCTGCCTTGTGAACAGCCTCTTCCGCCGCTAGGCGCCGCCCTGGATGTGGTGGGCCTCCTGTCTTAGCCGTTGCGCTTAGGTTGGCGAGGGCTTCCCAGCGGATCGGACGTGCTTCACCTGATTGATCGACAGTGATGAGCAACAGCCAAGGGGTCGCGCGGCCTCCGCTGGCCTCCGACAGAACTGCCTCGAATACGTGCAGTTCGTAGTCAGTCACCGAGGTTAGGTCTTCGACGACACCGCCGCGATACAGATCCGCGCTCAATGTCTCGCTTGCTAGCGCGATGAGATCAGTGAAGGCCGGCTCGCCCGGGCCTAGAGCGACGACGTGGCTCGTGTCGGCGTGCATCCCTGCCGCTCGGAGTGCCTCTCCACTCGTGGCAACTCGCACCTGGACGCCACCTCCAAGTGCGGGCGGGAGTCCCTCCGCTCGCTCGAGTAAGAGGATGCCGTCTCCGAGAGCGGTCTTCGAGGCAGCTACCAACCCTGCTGCCGACAAACGCGCCAAGTATGCCTCGACGATGGCGGGATTCACGCGATCGAGCATGTCCTGCTGACGGACCGAAAGCGCGGCCACAGCGTCAACCTTGCTCGAGAGGACCGCTTCCATCGCTCGCGTCTGCTCGGCGGCCCGACGGAGTTCGAGGGCCGTTACCTTGTCCACAGCTTCGGTGACCTGCTGTCGCCTCGCCTCGTCACCTTGGTACAGGGCCTTCAGCCACTCTTCGTACTTCACCCCTGTCATGTCGGCGACCAACGACAGGCTGTCGAATAGCTGTCCGTTGAGCTCATTGGCTGCGATCACGAAGTTCTCCAGAAGCCGATGGAGCGTGTCGCCTTCACGCGTTCCCGTCGCGATGAGATTGAAGAGGTGAACGTCTTCGGTTTGCCCGATCCTGTGGATCCGACCCATCCGCTGCTCGAGCCGCACGAGCGACCAAGGGATGTCGTAGTTCACCAAGACATGGGCCGACTGGAGGTCGATCCCCTCGTTCCCGGCGTCCGTCGAGACGATGACTTGGAAGTCACCTTGCATGAATCGGGCTCGCACGTCCTCGCGATCACGATGCGACTGACGGCCGGAGTACATGTTGGCTGAGAAGCTCTCGTTCAGCAGCCGGGTCATCACCCAGGCCGCTGTGTCCGCGTATTCGGTGAAGATGACCACCTGCTCCCGACCGCCAGGCTCGATACCGAATGGAGCAAGACACTCGTCTATAAGTCGAGCCCATTTCGATGGCTGATGGTTGGGATCCGCGAGGACTCCATCCAGCTGCGAGAGGAGTAAGTCGATGGCTTTCTTCTCGGCGCGAGCCGAGGTCGACTCGACCGCGATGACCTCCGCTTCGTCGCGCGCTGCCTCGTCCTCATCGTAGGGATCAGCTTCCACCGCCGCTTCGACTGCTGACTTCGTGCCCATCCCGCCGCGACGGCGCCTCAGGGTTTCCGCGAGGGCGAAGAGGCACGAGGCTGCGCGCTTCCCGTAGACCATCCGTGCGAGCGGCTGAGCGGTTGGGGGGAAGAACTGGTCCACGAGGGCGAGACTCTGGCGGTAGATCGCGTCCTCGACCCCAGAAAGTGGGATCCGGAAATTCGTCGCCTGACGCCCCTTGAACAGAGAAGTCACACCGTCATAGTCGACGAGGTCCTCCTTCATGCGCCGCAAGAAGTGGATGTTGCCCGGCTTCAAGGCGGTTAGGCCCTCCTCGGTATCGTCGCCAGGATCTGGGTAGATCTCAGGGTCGACGAGGTGAAGCAGATGTCGGAACAACCACTCGGATCCTCGGTGTGGCGTTGCCGTCATCAAGAGAGCCCGTGGCGTGTCACGAGCGAGTAGACGCCCGACGGCGTGAAACGTTTGAGCCGTGGGCGTCAAGCGGTGAGCCTCGTCGAACACGACCACATCCCACCCGGCCCTATCCGGCCGGATCGCGTCCTGAACATTCCTGTTCATCGCCGCCAACTCCAGGGACACGATCCACATGTCGTGCTCCACATCGAGAGCGTGCTCGTGGACCGTGGTCGCGCTAATCCTGCGGAGATCGCCGCCGAAGAAGCGGTCGAAGTCGTCCTGCCATTTGCGAACCAGGTTCGCCGGGGCCACCACTAGCGCCTTGCGGACGAAACCAAGCTTCTGCATCTCCCGGAGATAGAGGCCTGCCATGATCGTCTTGCCTGTTCCGGGCTCATCCGCAAGAAGGAACCGCAGCCGCGGCTGCGGCAGCATGGCGCCATACACCGCGTTGGATTGATGCACATAAGGCCGGAGCGGGGTGGACGCTAGAAGCGTCGCGTGGGCGCTCACGGCCGCGGCGGACATCCACTGTGTCCAGACACCTGCGAGCACCCGCTCTGAAGGGGCTCGCCCGTCGACCTCCAGGCGTTCAACCCCGTCAAGTTGGGTGGCCGACACATCGACCTCCTTGAGATGGCCGGCGTCAGTCACGACGAAGAAGGTCCAGCTCCCGTCCTCACCAGGAAGTGCACGCCTCACCGTCACCCATTGCGGCAGGTTGGTCGCCGGGAGGCGTACGCGATCACCTGGCGTGAAGGTCACGAAGCGGAGCCTACCCCACGCCCCTCGGGGGTCCCTCGGACGCAACGAGGGAGTGCATCAGCTCCAGATGGTTCAGTCCTCTCTCACACCCAATGATCACGGGACCGGCATCGAGCACCTGCGCGTTCGCATCAAGGCCGCGGGCAGCTCCTCGCTGAAGTAGGTGGGGTCATCGGGGAGCGGCTGCTCGTCGCGTTCTTCGATCTCGTTGGCTTCGCGCGCGAGGTCGTACGCGAGCGAGTGGAAGTGCACGGCGCGGATATTCTCCTCGCCGGCGGTCGTCGCGGCGATGGAGCGACCCAGCCGCTTGTTGATGCACGTGATGAGCGTGCGATGGCCGTGTTGCGCGAGCCACCGGGCGGTCTGGATGGCGATCAGGGTCTTGCCGGACCCCGCGGTGCCCATGACCGCCAGGCGCGGCTGACGACGGATGAAGTCGCGGATCTACGACTGCTCCTCGGTGAGATCGATCATCCGGCGCTCCGCGTCCTCGAACCGGGTGCCCAGCGGCGCGATCACCTCGATGCGGTAGCCGAGCGTCTCCTGGAGCGCCTGCATCCCGCCGGCGGCCGCGGCGGCTCGCGCGCTGCCCCAGTGGTCCATGACCTTCGCGACGCGATCCGAGAGGGAGTCCATGTCGCGGCGGTCGATGGTGATGTCGAGAGGGGCGTTGGGGTGCGGTTCGGTCGTGAGGTCGCCGTCCGGGAACGCGGCTGCGTAGCCGAACGCGGGCTTCCAGCGCTGCCACCCGGGCACGGTCCGCATGCGTTGCTCGACCCAGTGGATGCTCTCCTGCGCCTGCGCGAACGGATCCTTCTTGAGCGGCCGGCCGTTCTGCTGCCATGTTCGGGTCGCGGGGTCGAAGCTGAGAGCGCCGCCCTTCACCTCGATGCAGAGGATCCCTCGGCGCGGATCGGCGACCAGGAAGTCGGACTCGCCTTCGCGCGCGCGGTCGCCGAGCTGGAGCCACTTGATCCCGTGGTAGACGACGACGTCATCGGGGAGCTGGTCGCGGAGCCCCTCGTACAGCTTCTGCTCCGCGCGACTCTCCGTGGGGAGCATCGGGGTCGAGATCACGTGCGCCACAGCGTTCCTCCGGTGGAACAGGAGACGTGTCAGTGGCTGCGGCTACGGTCCCAACATGACTGAAGCCGGACGGCCGTCGCTGAACGACACCAAGGAGCTGGACCGCTTACCGAGACACGTTGCGAGTTTTCGTCCAGACCTTCTTCGGATCGTCGTTCCGACCACGTTCGAGGAACGACACGAGGTTCGGATCAGGATCGAACGGAGGAGGCTCGGTCACCTCGTCCGTTTCTTCCGGCTCCAGCTCCCCTTCAGGCTCTTTCTCCATCCGGCGTCGCCTCCTCGGTTCAGTGTAGCCAGGTACCCAGGCCAACGAGGAACGCGGCCATCCCCAGTGCCGACATCGACACCTTCAGCTGCCGTCCCCGTCGGGCCAGTGTCTCGTCGTTCTGCTTGGCTATGGCGATCATCGTGTCCAGTACCCGTACCTCAGCGAGGTGTGGCTCTACCGCGAGGTAGTCGTCCCGCAACGAGCGGACGTCCACATTCCAGAACCGACGGGGCCAGAACGTCGCGATCGCGAAGATAGCGCTCGCCAATGCGCTCACCTTCCCGATCCCGATGATGACCGATCGCCCGCTTGGCGAAAGCGCGATCAGCGCGCCGGCGAATCCCAGGATGATCCCTGCTTTGGTGTCGAGCGCATCGAAATGGCTGAGCTGGGCGGCTCGCTCGTCGCGAACGACTTCCTTCACGAGACCGAGTGAGCGCACCCTATCCGGGTCCATCGGCGCACCCTATCTGCACGCTCTGACATCAGTGGCTGTCCGTCGGAGCGGTGAAGCTCAGAGCCTTCCGTGATCGGTACCTCGCTTGGAGCCCGCGTTCGCACGTCTCCATCTCACGGATACGCAGATCGCCGTTGCCGAAGTGCTCGCCGCGACGCTCGATCGCAGGGCGAGGCGAGTGAAGCTCTCGATGTCGTTCCTCGCCGCTTCGGCCGTCCTGGTCGCCGTCGGGTTGCTCGTAGACTAGGTGGGTCATGGGGACCGAACCGGACGGCCAGCCGCCGGAGCCTCCGCCTCCTTCCCAAGAAGAGACGCCGCCTCCATTCGAACCCGACTACGAGCTCGTCACCGTCTTGGAGCGTGGCCGGAGCCCGGATGGGGAGCGAGCCTTCCAGCGCAGGGTCCGCGAGGGACAAGGGCAGCGTTCCGGCTGAGATCCTCTTCGCCCCTCACCCTCTTGTGCTACCTTGTGCTACATGGAGGACAAGCAGGTGGGTGTGCGGGAGCTCAGGCAGAACCTGAGCAAGTACCTGGAGCGGATCAAGCGTGGCGAACGCTTGGAGGTCACCGAACACGGCCGAGCGGTCGCGATCCTCGTTCCGCTCCCGCCGGCCGAGGGCGCGATGGCGCGGCTCGTCGCGGCGGGTCGCGTCACCCCTCCGAGCCGGGATCTCGGCGCGCTGCTTCCGCCTGATGGTCCGGTCTCGACGACGCTCAGCCGCGCGCTCGCGGACGAGCGGGCCGACCGCCTCTGAGCGACCGTGCTCTACCTGGACGCATCCGCCATCGTGAAGCTCGTTCGACGCGAACCCGAGACGTCCGCCCTGATGGTGGAGATCGAGGCCGACCCTGAACGGGTCTCGAGCGCGCTCGCGTGGACGGAGGTCGTCCGTGCGGCGCGACGGGCCCGTGCCGGCGCCGATCGCGCACAGGCGGTCCTGGAGGGGATCGGCCTCGTGCCGGTCGACGACGGCATCCTTCGTGGAGCTGGGGAGCTCACGCCGACGACCCCCAGGATCCTGGACGCGATCCATCTCGCGACCGCCTTGTCGCTCCGGGACGACCTCACCGCTGTGCTCGCGTATGACGACCGCTTGATCGCGGCCGCTCGGCGACACGGCCTTCGCGTGTGTTCGCCTGGCCGCTGACCTCCTCCTCCTTGTCCGCCGCACGCTCGGATGGTCGGCCTGACCTAGTCGTGTGGTCGTGGGGCTCGACGTCCGTCATCTCCTCGGACCAAGCGGGCCAGACGCGATCGGCCGTCTCTCTTCGGAGCCGGCCGCCCAGGTGCATCGAGCGCCACACGCCTTTGTATCCAGGCAGCACGCCGGCCGCGATCAGGATGTGCCCGAGCAGCACGGGCGTCATCACGATCGCCGTCCACTTATGGACCTGGGCGAACAGCGCGAACGTGTGGCCGCCGTGCAGCGTCGCGAGCCCGATCCCCGTGACGATCAGAACGAGGAGCCCCGCCACGATCACGATGTTCGCGATGCGCTGGCCCGGATCCCACTTGCCCTCGTGTCGCGCGAAGCGGCCCGTGAACACGGCCTTCGGCCACCGGACGAACCATCGCAGATCACCGCGGTCGTGCCGGACGGTCTCGCGGAGGAAGGTAGGGATCGCACGGATGCCGGCGACCACGCCGACCACCACGACCGCCGTCAGCGCCCATCCGAACCAGATGTGCAATCTCGTATCAGCGACACCGGTCACGCGCGCCAGGATGCTGGGGTGTCCCTCCTTGCCACCGAGCAGCCACAGCCCGGTGGCGAGCAACGCGAGCGTCGGCAGGTAGATGGCCGCGTGCAGCCACCGGGCGCGGCGCCCGAAGCGCTCGACCCGATCAGTAGCCGTAGCCATTCCCCGGGTTCGCGGTCGGGCTGGGCGGCCCCATGCTCGGCGATCCCGTCACGGTGCCGGTCACGGTCACCGTGATCGTGTCCGTGGGTCCGGCTGCCGAGTGGTCGGCGTGCCGCAGGGACGCCTCGATCGTGTGCTGGCCGGGCGAGAGCCCGGTCACCTGCGCCGAGGTCCCGTACACGAGCTGGTACGAGCCGCTGTCGCAACTCGCGCCGTCGAAGCACAGGTGCACGTGATCGTCGCCCGTGCTCGGATCGTCGAGGGGCTGGTTCGAGCTGACCGTGAGCGTGAACGACGCGCTCACCTTCGCGCCGTCGGACGGGGCAGAGATCGAGAGCGTGTCACCTCCGCCACCCGCCGAGGCGGTGCTGGTACACGCCGCCGCAAGCACGCTGAGCGTGAACGCAGCGGCAAGGACGCTTCGCATCCCGGATCGCATCGCAGTCTCCTTCCATCGGATAGGTACCCAGGTAGTACCGACGGAGGCGGAGAAGGGATCGTCGATGGCAGGAGATCGACATGTGACAAACATCACACGTGGGGCGCGCCGTTCTGGGAATACGGACGACGGGTTCCGATGAACGGTCGATGGCCGGCGCTACGTGCACGCTCGAACGTGTCGTCGAGCGGTACCGGGCGTCAGCTCGTGCCCTCGGCTCGTCGGGCCCCGACCGCGAGCGCCACGTAGGTCAGATCGGAGCGGGTCTGCGTCAGCTCCGTTCGGACCTCGCCGACGTGCGCGTCCACGATCGCGATGTCGTGCTTAAGCTCGGTCAGTCGTTGAGGTCCTTCGACAGCGGTGAGGGGAACCGCATCAGCGCCCGGGTGCCTCCGAACCACTCGATGAGGCGGGCCGCCTCCTCCGCGAGGGCACGGCGACCATCCGAGCCGACGTCCTCGAGCAGCTGGAGATCGACCTCGCCGGTCTCGCGCTGGCGCCAACCGCCCACGATCCGGCCGTCCCACCACGCGGTCGGTCCGGCGTTGCCGTTCGTGTCGAAGAGCTGCGCCCGGTGCGAGCCGAGGTACCAGTCGCGTTCGAACCACCCCATGGTGGTCGGGTCAAGGGGTGGGAGGAGCGCCGCCCACGGCTCGACCGGGGCCGTCGGCTCCGTATCGCCGGGCAGCACGTAGCCGCTCTGACCTTCTAGGTCGACCTCGACCGCGTCCAGGTGCGCCAGCGCCTTCCGGACGGCCGAGACGGTCGAGCCGAGCCACCACTTGATGTCGGCCACCGTCCCGGGACCGAACGTCTGCAACCATCGCTCGACCAATCCCGCCACGCCCTCGGCTTCCGCCATCGGCGCGATCTCCTCCCCGAGCCAGGCCGCCGTGGCGGCCCAGCGTGGACGCGAGGTCGTCCACCCGCCGTCGTTCGATGCCCGCAGGACGCGACCGGCGGCGGACAGCGTCGTCAGCACCCGGGGGCCGACGGGCAGCTGCCCGCCCCACGACTTCCCCTCGCC
>JBOGVK010000212.1:0-7557 GCA_050692375.1 Actinomycetota bacterium | reverse complement strand
GTCGGGCGTTGCCCGACGGCCGCTGGTTCCTGCGCGGCGTGACCCTCGCGGGCCCCGCCGCCTTCGTCGCGCTCGAGTCGGGGTGGGTGGTGACCGAGGTGGGCCGCCAACCGTGGATCGTGTACGGCGTGATGCGGACGACCGATGCGGTGACCACGCGCGGAGGCATCGTGTGGTGGTTGGTGGCGACCGTCGGCACGTACGCGTGCGCTCGGTGTGGCGTGCGCGTGGTTGCTGATCCAGCTGGCGCGCAAGCCGCGGGAAACGGTCGCCGAACCGGAGGAGTCTGTATGAGCGCCAGCGCGCTCGAGGTGACGATCCTGCTCGCGATCGGCGCGGGGCTCACGCTGTACGTGTTGCTCGGCGGTGCGGATTTCGGCGGCGGCGTCTGGGATCTGGTGGCGCGTGGCCCGTCTCGCGACGGTGAGCGGGCGTTGATCGCGGCGGCCATCGGGCCTGTCTGGGAGGCGAATCACGTGTGGTTGATCTTCGTCGTGACCGCCTTGTTCGCCGCGTTCCCGGCGGCGTTCGCGGCGCTCGGCGTGGCGCTGTACCTGCCGTTCGGGATCGCGATCGCCGGGATCGTGATGCGCGGGGCGGCGTTCGCGTTCCGCGCGTACGGCGAGCCGAACACCGGATGGCAGCGCGCGTGGACGCGAGTGTTCGGGATCGCGTCGCTCGTGACGCCGGTGGTCTTGGGGATGTGCGCTGCGGCGATCGCGTCGGGGCGGATCCGGGTGCATGACGACGTGGTTCACGCCGGTCTGGTTGGAGCGTGGACCGGTCCACTCTCGTGGATCACGGGTCTGCTGGCGCTCGCGATGTGCGCGCACCTCGCCGCGACCTACCTCACGGTCGAGGCCGCCCGGTGTGGCGAACCGGAGCTTGAGCGGCGGTTCCGCTCTCGGGCGTTGGGCGCCGGTCTCGCGGCAGGAGCGCTCGCGGGTGTCGGGCTCCTCGCCGTCCGCGTGGACGCGCCGATCCTGTGGAAGGGCATGCTCCACGACGGGTGGCCATTCGTGGCGCTGTCGGCGATGGGAGGTCTGATGTCGCTCGTCGCGACGTTCCGAGGGTTCGAGCGGGTCGCTCGCATCGGCGCGGCGGTTGCCGTCGGGTCGGTCGTGACGGGATGGGGCGTGGCGCAGTGGCCCTACCTGATCGTGCCCGACCTCACCGCGTCGGATGCGGCAGCTCCGCCCTCTTCCCTCCGGCCGATCGCGATCGGCTTCGCGGTTGGAGCCGCGCTCGTCCTGCCGTCGCTCCTGCTGTTGTTCCGGGTGTTCAAGGCGTCGCAGACTTACGACTAGTCTGATGCAGACGAGACGTTGGGCGAGCGTTCCTCACGACCACAACGTGCAGATCGGTGCGGCGATGATCCGCTCATCGAGAGCGTAGACGCGAGGGCCGGTATGCAAAACGACGCCGCCGACGAAACGTTCACCGAGCCTTTCTCTTAGCCATGCTAGATGGCGACCGGATTCAGCTTTCGGACCTGCGTCTGCCTTGACCTCTATCCCCACGATGCTTCCTCCCGCCAGTTCCGCCAGAAGATCGACTTCTTGCCGCCCCTGCTCCGTTCGCAGGTGGTAGAGGCGCGGGCGACTCTCAGTGAGAGGGAGCTCGCTTCGAACCTGTGAGGCCACGAACGTGTCGAGTAGCCGACCGAGCAGATCGCCGTCTTTCAGGACACCCTGTACATCGATGCGCAAGATTCCGGCGAAGAGGCCGGGGTCTACCAGATACCTTTTCTGGGTACGGACCAGGCGTTTCAGCCTGTTCGATGTCCAGGCGGGCATGCGCTCAATCATGAGAAGGTTGCTGAGAAGCCGCTCGTAGGCGATCGCGGTCTTCCGGTTCACGCCGGCTGACTGGTACAGAGTCTTCTCCTCCGGCACTCCGGCGGAATTCAGCGCGTACGACTCAAGGTAGCGCCGCAGTCTCTCTGGATCGCGGCCCCGTTCGATGTCCATCGCGTCGCGCGTTACGAGTTGCTCGACGTAGCTTTCTAGCCAGCGTCGCCTTGTGTCGTCAGAGAGGTTGAGCACCGGGTGAGGGAATCCACTCGCGAGGGCGAGCTGGACGTATCCGCGGAGATCTGGTGGATCTGGCGGCACCTCGAGGTCAGATCCTGAGGCCAATCGATCGATCAGGGGAGCGCCGTTCAACCGACCGAGCTGCTCTCGAACGCTCATTCCGAACATCGGAAGGCGTACGAGGCGACCAGTTCCCGGCCACGCTTCCGTGTCGAGCTCGGCCCGAACCGAACCCGTGAGTAGGTATCTCCCGGGCCGAGCGTCAGCGTCGACCGCTCGTTTCACCGCCCCAAGCACATCCGGGACTACCTGCCACTCGTCGATCAGGACCGGCTCGGCCAGCCCTCGCAGCGCGGCATCCGGATCCGCTCGCACGGCCGCGGACTCGGCCGGCCTGTCCAGGCGGATGACTGTTGACGCGTGGCGGGTTGCCATCGTCGTCTTCCCGGTGGCTCGAGGGCCGACGATGAGGAGGGCGGGGAGTTCGCCGAGGAGTCGGTCAACGAGAGGCTCGACGGCGCGCTCGCGATAGTCAGCCATTTCCAGAGGGTACCACTCTCCCACAGCCTGGAGTACCGCTGTCCCACACCTTGGAGTACCGTTCTAGCCCGAGAGATCCGCGCCCTTCGCGTTGCTAGTGCTGATGGCCGGCGTGGTCGTGCCCGGCATGACCCGCCCCGTCACCCGCAGCCACCGGCGCGTTGGTCATGAGCGTCAAGGGCTTCCCGACCTTGGACTTCGTCGCGCGTGCCACGGCGTGCGCACCCTCTCGGAGCGCCACCGACGCCGGGGCATCCGGATCGGTCACGACGATCGGCGCCCCGCTGTCGCCGCCCGCGCGGAGCGCGGGGACGAGCGGTACCTGCGCCATCAGCGGAACCCCCAACGTGTCGGCGGCCTCCTGGCCACCCCCGGTGCCGAAGATGTCGTCTCGTTCGCCACAGTGCGGACACACGTAGTAGCTCATGTTCTCGATCACACCGATCGGACGCAGGTTCGTGCGCTCGGCCATCTTGCCGGCACGCTCCGCGACCTTCCTGGCGGCCTCCTGCGGCGTGGTGACGACGAGCATCGAGGCGCCCGGGATGAACGACGCGAGCGAGATCGACACGTCGCCCGTTCCCGGCGGCAGGTCGCAGAGCAGGAAGTCGAGGTCGCCCCAGTACACGTCGCCCAGGAACTGCTCGATCGCCTTGTGCAACATGGGTCCGCGCCAGATCACGGGCGTCTCCTCCGGCACGAAGAAGCCCATGGAGATCACCTTCACGCCGTGGCCCTCGAGCGGCAGGATCATGTCGTTGAAACCGACCGGCTTGCCGTGGACCCCGAGCATGCGCGGCACGCTGAAGCCCCACACGTCCGCGTCCAGCACGCCGACGCGGTGACCTTCGGCCGCCAGCGCGCACGCGAGGTTCACCGTGACGCTCGATTTGCCGACGCCGCCTTTGCCGGACGCGATCGCGACGATCGAGATCGACGGCGCGAACGAGATCTTCGACGGCTGCGGCGCGGCGGCGCTGCCACCGCGGAGCTGCTGCACGAGCGTCGCGCGCTGCTCCGGCGACATGGGAGAGAGGTCGACGGTCACGCGTTCGACGCCCTCGAGCGGCTTCACCGCGGCGGTCACGTCGTTCGTGATCCGGTCTTTCAGCGGGCAGCCCTCGATCGTGATCAGGACGTCCACCCGAACGTCACCGCCTTCAACCGCGATGCCGCGGAGCATGCCGATGTCTTCGATCGGCCGTCCGATCTCGGGATCCAGGACGCTGCGGAGGGCTTCGCGAACCTGTGCCTCGGTGACCATCTCGTCCTCTCAGGCTCTAAACTTGGTTGACACGGTGTGAACCGTGGAAATCCATCATACGACCGAGGTCCCGTCGATGCCCGAGCCAGCACCCATCGAGATCTACAAGGCGCTCGCCGATGACACGCGCTACCGGCTCTACCGATACCTGCGTCTGTCGGGACGCCCGGTCTCGGTCCGCGAGCTCTCCACGCGGCTCTCGCTGCACCCCAACACGCTCCGCCCGCATCTGCGCCGTCTCGAAGAGGCCGGCCTGGTCTCGAGCGAGGTGCACCGCGGCGCGACCGTCGGGCGACCGCAGGTGTTGTTCGCGGCCTTGGACCGCGAGGGGCGCGAGGGGAGGGACTACCGGCTCCTCGGCGAGATCCTGGCGAGCCTCCTCACGAACGCGCGGCAGCGATATCGCGCCGAGGTGATCGCTCGCGAGTGGGGCGCTTACCTGGTGGGCCGGAGCGTTCCTCGACCGGGAGCTCGCGGTCCGTCGGGTCCCAACCTCGCCGTCCTCCAGGAGGCCCTCGCCGAGGCTGGATTCGATCCGCGCTTCCGCCGCCGGAGCGCGAAGATCGTCGAGATCTCGCTCCGCGATTGTCCGTTCCGCGATCTGCTCGAGGAGCATCGCGAGCTCGTGTGCGCGGTGCACAAAGGACTGCTGGAGGGCATGCTCGGGGCTTCCCGGCCGTCCCTGCGGATGACGGAATTCGAGCCGCTCGCCGAACGTAGCGCCGTCTGCCGACTGGTCGCTCGGGGCTCCTGAGGCTCTCCGTCGCAGCTGTTTCCGGACCGGGACTGAAGTCGAAGCGGTTCCTGCCCGATGAGTAGAGAGCGTCCTGTGCGGAGGGCGATCGCAACTCAAGGAGAGAGTGCTTGATGGACCACGTGACACGACCGATCGTCGAGGAGTTCAACGGGTGGCTCAAGGCGTTGCTGGACAGCGAGGGGTCTGACCTCCACGTGAAGGTCGGATCGGCTCCGATGTTCCGCATGCCGGAGGGCTTGCACCGGATCGATCGGGAGCCGCTCACCAAGGAGGAGACCGAGGCCATCGCGGCGGCGATCGTGCCCGCCGCCCGTCTCAGCCGGTTGGAAGAACACGGCGAGGTCGACTTCGCGTACTCCGTGCCCGATGTCGGTCGGTTCCGGACGAACGTGTTCCGGCAGCGGGGCTCGACGAGCATGGTCCTGCGTCGCCTGCGATTCGGTGGCCCGACGTTCGCCGAGATGGGTTTGCCCGACACGCTCCGCCAGATCTCGGACGAGCACCGAGGCCTGATCCTCGTGACCGGCCCCACGGGCTGCGGCAAGACCACCACGTTGTCGGCCATGATCGAGCATCTGAACAAGACGAAGCCGGTCCACATCGTCACGATCGAGGACCCGGTGGAGGTGCTCTACCACGACGACGTCGCGTCGATCAATCAGCGCGAGGTGGGGACCGACACCGACGATTTCCTGTCGGCGTTGCGAGCCGCACTTCGCCAGGACCCCGACGTCATCTTGATCGGGGAGATGCGCGACACGGAGACCGTACGCGCCGCGATCCAAGCGGCGGAGACCGGTCACCTGGTCCTCTCCACACTGCACACGGTCGACGCGACCGAGACCGTCAACCGCGTCATCGACTTCTTCCCGCCGCATCAGCAGAAGCAGATCCGCCTGGCGCTCGCCGGGGTGCTGCGGGGGATCGTGTGTCAGCGCCTCGTGCCAACGATCGACGGCGGCCGGACGCCCGCCCTCGAGATCTTGGTGAACACGGGGCGGGTCGCCGAGCGGATCGCCGACGCGGACCTCACCGCCGAGATCAAGGAGGTCATCGCCGACGGCGGCTATTACGGCATGGTCACGTTCGACCAGTACCTGCTGAACCTCGTCAAAGAGGGCAAGATCACGATCGGATCGGCGATGACAGCGGCCTCGTCCCAGCACGACTTCACCCTCGCGATGCAGCAGGCCGGACTCAGCCTTCCCGTCCAGGTCTAGGCGCCCGCCTCTACGACCGCCGGTTGGGATCGCCGCCTCCGCGCGAACACCAACCCGATCCCGATCCCGATCGAGCCGGCCAGTAGGGCCGACCAGATCCAGGCGGAGCTCTTCGACGTCGCGGGAGCGGTCGCCGCTCGTGGGGCAGGCGGGTCCGCGGAGAGCGGTACGACAGCGGCCGGGTCCAGACCCGCGTCTCCGCTCCCGTCACCCACCACCACCGCACCCACCATGCCGGGGTGGATGAGGCACGAGTACAGATACACCCCGTTCGCGTCGAACCGGTACGACGCGGACCCGCCGGGCGAGATCTCGGTGTAGTCGCCCCAGGTCCCTCCCACCCCGGTGACCGTGTGGGCATACGGGTCGCGGTTCAGCCACGTCACTTGCGTGCCCGAATCCACGTGCAACACGGTGGCTTCGAAGCAGTTCGCGGTCATCTCGACGCGGTCACCCGTGCCGTCGGAGGGCGGTACCCCGTGGAAACAGCCCCCCCCTGCTGAAGCGGGAGCGCCTCCGAGCGAGAGGATGGCGACGACCAGGGCGGACACGAGGATCGTTCGACGGAGCCACATGGCGGGACCTCCTGACGGATCGACTCCCTTCGACTACACCCGCTGGGCGTTTCCGGTTCCGTCTACGGCTCAGGACCGATCGACGACGCGAGCCGTACCGCGTCTGCCTTCGGGAGTTCGGTCTCCATCCGCAGGACGGTCCCGCCTTCCTCCCATACCAGGATGTTCCCGGTCACGCGATAGCGGGCGTACGTCCCGTCACCCGTGACCAGGTCGATCTCGTGCTGCCCGGTGATCCAGAAGGCTTCGATCCCGCCGACCTTCGCGTTCTCGAACGAGTTCCCCTCCGAGAACAAGGTCTTCGCCACCTGCACGCTATCCCCGCGGAGCTCGTAGATCACCGCCCCCCACGGCAGATCGTCGATGGGCGGCATCGCGTCGGTCGCACGCCATGCGAGCACGATCCGGGAGCCGTCGGCCGTCCGGTCGAACCACACCCCGTCCGGGGCGCCGAGCCCGGCGGGGATCTTCGCTTGGAAGCCCGCCTCGCGCTCAGCGTCCGCGAGCGTCGCCGGATGGCCGACCGTCGGGCCGCTCGCGATCGCCGACGGGAGCGCCGTCGGCGGGCCCGGGATCGTCTCGATCGTCAGGACGCCCAGATCGATCACGAGCTTCGCGGCGATGGCCGCGCCGCCCAGCAGCACGAGTCCGGCGAGCACCAGGACGAGCGTGCGCCGGCGGCTCGGAAGTGACAGGCGCGGTCGTGCGAGCCCCGGATGGCGTTCCCGGTCGCGGATCGATCGGGCCACGTCGGCCGCGATGTCCGGCTCCGCGGGCCACGCGATCCGGCCGGCGATCGCTGCGACCGCCTCGCCAAGCGCGGCGTCGTCCATCCCGCGCGACCGTTCGCTCATCTCGAGACCTCCCCGGACGCCTCGAGCTCCGACCGCAGACGCGCGAGCGCGCGCGACAGTCGGGACTTCACGGTGCCCGGTTGGACGCCGAGCGAGTCGGCCATCTCCGCCTCCGACAGATCGAACAGGTATCGATAGGCGATCACGATCCGGTCCGGCTCGTGCAACCGGCCGAGTGCGCGTGCGAGCGCCTCCGCGTCGCCGCGAGCGAGGACGGCGGCTTCGGGGGACGGGGCCGCGTCCCCCGGGGTCGCCGCCGCAGCCCGAAGGATCAACGCCTCCCGCCGCTTCACCGAACGCACCCGGTTCCTGGC
>JBOGVK010000211.1:0-1628 GCA_050692375.1 Actinomycetota bacterium | reverse complement strand
CGCTCGAGAAGAACTTCAGTTGCCGGTCGATCGCGTACCCGACCTCGGCGAACGCGACGATCTCGTCGAACTTCTGCGCGACCTCTTTCCGTCGGAGCCCCAGGAGCGACCCATAGAGGAACGCGTTCTCCCGGCCGGTGAGGTCCGGATGGAGTCCGGCTCGCACCTCGATCAGCGCGCCGACCCTTCCGACCGCCGTCACATTTCCCGCGTAGGGATACATCACACGGCACAAGATCTTGAGGAAGGTCGACTTGCCCGAGCCGTTGATACCGACCAGACCGATCGAGTCCCCCGGTTCCGCGTGGAAGCCGATATCACGAAGTGCCCATCGCCATCCTCTACGTGCGCCTTTGAGCCGAGCGGGTAGCTGGTCGATCTGGTCCCGCAACTGCCGACGTGAGCGGTCGGCATGGAACCGCTTCCAGACGTGGTCGGCGGCGATGGTCCCCTCAGGCAACGTCGGCAAAGTGGGTCTCCAACCGCTTGAACACCGCGAACCCGGCCACCATGATCACGAACGCGGAACACGCGGCCGGGATCACGAGGTGCCAGTTCGGGCCCTGCCCATAGAGAACTGCACGCCGGTATCCGTCGATGACCGGCCCGAGCGGGTTCACGATCGCGTACAGCGTCCGGTACTGCGAAGGGATGAAGCTCATGCTGTAGGCGACGGGTGTCGCGAACAACCCCAGCTGCAGGAAGAACGGGATCACCTGCCGAAGGTCCCGCAGGTAGACGAGGAGCGACGATGCGACGAGGGTGACCCCCATCGTGAACGCGAGCTGCACCAGGAACAGCAGCGGCACCCAGTACGAGGTCGACTTGGGCGAGTAGCCGGTGATCGGGAACAGGATCAGGAGCACCAGGCTGGCCACGGCCATGTCGGCGCCTGCCACCACGATGTTGTAGAGCGGGAAGACCTCGCGCGGACAGTAGACCTTGTTGAGCAGGGAGTTGTTCGACACCAGGCTCGAACCGCCGCTGGACACGGAGCTCGAGAAGAATCCCCAGGGAAGAAGGCCGAGATAGGCGAAGAGCGGGTAGGGCGCCCCACCCGTATCGACCTTGGCCACCCGGTGGAAGACCAACGTGAACACGATCATCAGAGTGACCGGAGCGATCAGCGCCCACGCAGCCCCCAGGTAGGCCTGCTTGTAGCGGACCCGCAGGTCCCGTTCCGCGAGCGTCGCCAGGAGCTCGCGCGCGCGCCAGAGCTCTCGAACGGCGTCGACCGGGTGCAACCTCCGTCGGAACCGAAGCTCTTCGGGTGGTTCCATGGGGATGGCTGGTGTTCGGATCATTCAGGCACGCCTCTTCCGGTTGCGCTTCCTCATGGATGTGTGCCACCGCTTCGCGGAGGCCCTCCGTAGCCTTCGGGCGTTGACGACCGTCATCGTGAACCTGCCTCTGAGGCGGGCGGTGGCCGGTACGGTGCGCAGCGCACGCGGATATCCGAATCGCTCCAACGTCGAACCCGCCAAGGCCTCGAACACGGCGAGGTCCTGCGGCCGCATCTCGTCCCGCCACTCTCGAGCCTTCGCGGGCGGCTGGCTCAGTCGTCGATGTGCGCTCGGATGGATCTGTGCCTTGACCGCTTGCGCGCGCTCGAAGTAGCGCAGCATGAC
>JBOGVK010000210.1:0-7340 GCA_050692375.1 Actinomycetota bacterium | reverse complement strand
GAAGCCGCCCCAGTCGTCCCAGGCGATGTAGATCGCGGTGTGCAACCAGTCCGGCCCTTGCATCGCGGCGTTCACGACCTTCGTCACCCACGCCTGCCCGTTGCCGATGTCGTCGGGCGGGTGCTCGCCGCGGTTCGTCGTGGGCATCACCCACGACACGCTCGGGAGCGAGCCGTCGGCCGCGGAGCGGAAGTAGTTCGCGTTCGACTGGATGTTCTGCAGCTGATGGTCCTGCGCAACCGTCCGGAAGCCGGGCAGGACGTTCTGCACCGGCGCCGTGTCCTCCTGGTCCGGCGACGACCCGCAGCCCGGGTGCAGGCAGGTCGCCGATCCTACGTAGTACGCCCAACTCACGTGATGCTTGTGCAGGAGCCACGTGATGTCGGCCCAGCCGTACGGTCGCGGCGTCCCGTCGGCCGGGATCCACGTCTTGCCATGATCCGCAGCGTTCCCGCCCGGGAACTGCAGATCCGACCGACAGCTCATCGCATCGGAAAGGTCGGGGCAGGTGGCGGACCAACCCGAAACCATGAACAGATGCGACGGAAGCGTCCACGACGACTCCGGTGCGAACATGTGGTCCTGCAGCACGAAACGCTTCGCGTACTTCCAGTAGTTCGGGATCTCGGCGGCCGTGTGGTACCCCAGGATGTCTGGTTGACCCGCCGGCCCGGGCTTCGCCTGACGGCAGGCGTAGTCGGTCGGGTTGTGCTCGCACCCGTTGCCGATCGCCTCGAGCGCCCTCACGTATCCATCCATGCGCCCGCCGTCCTCGGAGATCTGCGAACCGATCAGCCCGTGCGGCCCTCCCCGGTCGAACTGGTTCATGTCGTGGTACGGCTGCCAGCAACGATGCGCCTGCGGATCGGGAACACAGACGTCGATCCGCCCGTTCGCGTCCCGAGGGAAACCGTCGGCGCCGGGGAACGTGCCGAAGTAGTGATCGAACGAACGATTCTCCTGCATGATCACGATGACGTGCGTGATGTTGTTGATCCCGATGTCGGGATCGATCGCCGGATCCAACTGGACGCTCGGAGAGGCCGCGCCGCTCGAGATCGCGGCGAACAACCCGGGGTCGCGCCCGGTGGCCTGAGCGGCCGCGCACGCAGCCGCGACGCAAGAGACGAGACAGGCGGCCGTCGCGAAGTACACGGGGCGCGCGCGTCGTCTCATATGGAGCCGGATGCTACCCGTTCGTCCACGGAACGCTTGTGCTTCGTGGCGGTGAGCCGCGTGGCCGCGGATCGAGGATCAACGGCTGGAGCGGGTTCTGGAAGAAGTTGAACTCGAGTGTCAGGTCGCCCAAGCGAGGCGAATCCTCGCGGATGGTCGGCCGCGGGTCGGGCCACCCATCGGTGGCCGGGTCGAGCCGAGCGCCACCGAGGAATCGGTCCTCGATCAACTTGAGGTAGGCGTCGAACGAGAGCGTCTGGTGGTCGATCAACCCTTGGGTGGCCCAGGGGCTGATCAGGATCCCCGGAACGCGCATGCCGTATCCGTTCTGGTCGATCGTGATCGGCTTGACGTGATCGTAGAACCCACCCCAGTCGTCCCACGTGAGGAAGATCGCCGTGTGCAGCCAGTCCGGTCCCTCCATGGCCGCGTTCACCACGTTCGTGACCCATTGCTGGCCGTCCGCGATCGAATCCGGTGGGTGCTCCGCGTTGTTGTACGTCGGCATGATCCACGAGACGGACGGCAGCGTGCCATCCGCGGCGGCGGCGAAGTAGTCGGCGTGCGGCCGGATGTTGGAGAAGCCGTTCGTTGCCGCCACCGTGCGAAAACCCGGGAGCGGATTCATGATCGGGTTCGTGCTCTGTCGCGTCGGCGGGTCGCACGGTGGCAGGACGCAGGTCCCGGGTCCCACGTAGTAGCTCCAGCTGACGCCGTGGTTCGAGAGGAGCCACGTGATGTCCGCCCATGCGTAGGGGCGCGGAGCGCCGTCCGCGGGCTTCCATCGGTCGCCGGGCCAACGCAGGTCGGAGTGGCACGTCATGGGATCAACCGGATGCCGGCACGACGCAGACCACGCCGACACCAGATACAGATGCGATGGCAGCGTCCACGAATCAGACGGCGCGAACATCCGATCCTGCAGGGTGTACGCATGGGCATACGCCCAGTAGTTGGGGATCTCGTGGTCCGTGTGGTAACCCATGACGTCCGGTTGCCCGGTGGGACCCGGCTTCGCCTTGTGACATGGGATCTGGTCCGGGTTGAATCGGCATGCGTTGCCGATGATGTCGAGCGCGCGGATCGCTCCGTCCATCCGACCGTGATCGACCGTGATCCTGGACGCCGTCACGTTGTGCGGACCGCCCTCGTCGTAGGTGTTCCAGTCGTGGTAAGGGTGCTGGCAATGGCCCGCGACGGGATCAGGGACGCACACGCGGATGTTGCCGTTCTGGTCGGTCGGGAAGCCATCGGCACCGGGGAACGTCCCGAAGTAGTGGTCGAAGGAACGATTCTCCTGGACCACGAAGACCAGGTGGTCGATGTTGAAGATGCCGAGCGCCGGGTCGATGTTGCCCGTGCTGGTGCTGGAGGCCGCCGCACGGGGCGCAGACGACGAGGCGGTCGCCAGCAGGGCGCACGCGATCATCGTGAGCGCCACGATCCGGGAACCGGTCCCCTTCCTCATCGACGAGACATGCTAGCGGGTCGATGGCGACCGGCCGCTTCAGCGACCGGCTGTTGGGCGTCGGCGATCGGGAACCTTCGGCCTTATGGGTAGCATGACCGTCGACGCCAAGGAGGTCGCCTGTGAGCCCGGATCGCACCGCGAACGACACCATCCCGATCACGCTGATCCCCGGGGATGGCATCGGTCCCGAGTGCGTCACAGCCGCGCAACGCATCTTGGAGGCGGCCGGCGCGCCGATCGATTGGGAGATCTGTGAAGCGGGCGCGGAGGTCTTCAAGAACGGGCTCCCCTCGGGCGTTCCAGCCGAGACGATGGACTCGATCACCCGAACACGCGTGGCCCTGAAAGGCCCGCTCGAAACTCCGATCGGCTTCGGCGAGAAGAGCGCGAACGTCACGCTTCGCAAGCTCTTCGAGACCTACGCGAACGTCCGCCCGGTCCGCGAGATGCCCGGCGTCAAGACGCCCTACTCCGGCCGAGGTGTGGACCTCGTCATCGTTCGGGAGAACGTCGAGGACCTCTACGCCGGGATCGAATACATGCAGACGCCCGGTGTCGCGGAGTGCCTGAAGCTCATCTCCGTGAAAGGCAGCGAGAAGATCGTGCGGTTCGCGTTCGAGTACGCCCGGTCGGAAGGACGGTCGAGCGTCGCGTGCGCCACGAAGGCGAACATCATGAAGCTGACCGAGGGCACCGTGAAGCGCGTCTTCGAACAGGTGGCGCCGGACTACCCGGACATCGAGTCGTGGCACGTGATCGTCGACAACTGCGCGCACCAGTTGGTGAAGCGGCCCGAGCAATTCGAGGTGATCGTCACCACGAACATGAACGGCGACATCATCAGCGATCTCTCGTCGGCGCTGATCGGCGGCCTGGGCTACGCGCCATCGGCGAACATCGGGAACGAGATCGCGATCTTCGAGGCCGTCCACGGCTCGGCGCCGAAGTACGCCGGTAAGAACGTCATCAACCCGACGGCGGTGATCCTGTCCAGCGTGATGATGCTTCGGTACCTGGAGCTGTTCGAGCAAGCGGACGCCATCGAGCACGCGATCGGTGTCACGCTTGAGTCGGGAGTGCTCACGGGCGACGTCCTGGGATACGACCGCGGGACATCGACCACCGACTACACGGACGCGATCATCTCCAACCTCGGGAAGCGATCCGAGACGTGGACGGTCCGGGAGCACACGCGCCTCAAGCTCCCCCGCCTCGGACCGGATCCCGACTACGTGAAGCCCTCATCTCGCGCCGTCGTCGGGCTGGACGTGTTCGTCGAGTCGCCGCTCGAGGCGAGCGAGCTGGGCGCATCGCTGATGGAGCTCACCGCCGATACGAAACTCTCGCTCAAGATGGTTTCGTCCCGCGGCACGAAGGTCTTCCCGCCGACGGGCGCGATCACCGACACGCTCGATCACTGGCGCGCCCGGTTCATCATCAAGGAGAACCCTGGCAACCTGCCCGACGACGACGTGCACGAGCTGCTCCAACGGATCTCGAGCCGCCACCGCTGGATGCACATCGAGAAGCTCCAGGAGTTCGACGGCGAGCTCGGCTTCACGCGCGACCAGGGCGAGAACTGATGGCGGACGTTCGTCTTCGACCGTTGCGCGAGAACGAATGGGACGCCTGGCGCACCCGGTCGATCCAGCACTATGGAGAGGAACTGATACGCAACGAGGCCATGAACGAGGCGCAAGCTCAGCGGCGGGCCGAACGGGACTACGCGGAGCCGCTCGCGGCAGGGCTCGATACTCGCGGCCACCACATCCTCGTCGCGGAAGACGCCGGATCCGGGGAACGCGTCGGTCACCTCTGGTACGGCCCGCGCGCACGCCAACCCGACCCGGAGGTGGCGTGGCTCTACGACATCATGGTGGAGCCGGAGCTCCGCGGACGCGGTCTGGGGCGAAGGCTGCTCCGTCTCCTGGAAGACGAGGTGCGCACGAGCGGCGTCACGCGGATCGAGCTCAACGTGTTCGGGGACAACGATCGGGCGCGGCGCTTGTACGAGACGGTCGGCTATGCCGAGATAGCGCGACAGATGGCCAAGGATCTCGACCCTCTAGTCTGAGGGAGACTGCTCGGCGGGCGGAGCCTGAACGTGCCGCGCCGTGACGATCGTCCCGTCACGCACGCCGAGCACCCAGGTCGACCCCTTTCGGAAGTTCTCCTTCCCGGGATGCGCCACACCTCGATCGGTCAGATCCTGCATCAGCTCCCGCAACATGTCGCCGTGAACGCAAACCGCCGTCGGCCCCTCCCCCTCCGACTCCAGCACGGCCTTCTGGAGGTACTCCCACGGCTGACCTTCCGCGAGCTCGTCCCGCACGGCGATCGCCAGACCACGTGCGGCGGCCAGTGGCTCGAACGTCTGGGTACATCGCAGGAACGAGCTGGAGAGCAGCTGCGCGAACGGTTCGTCGGCGAACAGCTTGACCAACCTCACGGCCTGACGGTGTCCGGCCTCCGAGAGCGGGCGCGCGACATCGGCGCCGGGCCAGTGCGCCGGAACGCCCGCCTCCGCGTGACGAACCAGGTGGACGAGGACCGGATTCATGTGTGGTCCCGCATCCGGTCGAGCATCCCGCGATCATGCTCGTAGGTGAGGAGACCGGCGGCGTCGGCGAGCGTCACCCATCGCGCCTCGTCCACTTCGTTCGCCGGTCGGAGCTCGCCGCCCCCGGCGAACGTCATCTCCCAGTAGCGGACGATCTTGGGACGGCCGCGGCCATCGATGTACGAGATGGTCCCGAGGTCCCGTCCGATCGCGCATCGCACGCCGATCTCCTCCTCCACCTCGCGGAGGGCCGCCTGCAGCTCCGATTCCCGGTCGTCGAGCTTTCCCTTGGGGAACGACCAATCGTCGTAGGCGGGCCGGTGAACGAGCACGACCTCGACCCCGCCCGCGCCGGTGCGCCACACCAAGCCACCCGCCGCGCGCACGAGCCTCGGCTTGGCGGAAACGGATTCTTTCGCCTTGCTCACATGGCCTCTCGCGCAGCCGCCATGGCCTTCCAGGCTTTCCGCCAACGATAGCGGGCTTCCTGCGCAGCTGCACGCTCGATACCCGCCAGCATGCCCGCCGCGAAGGCCGCGTCGCCTGGGCGGTGCCCCACCGCCCACTCGCGTAGCCACGACTCGGCGACCACGGCGTCGTTGTGCTCGCCGAGGGTCGTCTGGAGCTCGGCCGCCGCATCGGCGAATCGTCGGGCGGGCTTGCCCATGATCTGCGCGAGAGCATCGGCGGCATATCGCACCCGTTTCGCCCGGATGCGGATCGTATGCAGCTCGAGGTCGCTGGGACGCTTACCCACCGCGCGCACGGCCTTGCGGAGATGGCCCCAGGGGCCCTGGAGGAGATCCGGAACGATCCCGCCGACCGCCACTTCGGCGTCGGGTAGGACGATCGGGTGGTACGCGGCCTCGACCAGGGCATCCAGCAGCGTCGCGTAGCGTTCGCTCCGGAGCGCCTCGATCACCACTCCGTGCGCTTCCTTCCGCCGCTGCGCCAGCGCCTCGAGCACGTGAGCGACCCCCGGAGCCTCGGTCGCCGGGATCATCTCGGCCCGCCCCTGCACGCGCTCCGATAGCACGTCGGCGTCTCGAGCCTCGCCGAGTGCCGTCCCCAACCACCGCAGCTCCTCGCGGAGCGGTTCGGCCCAGTCCTGACGAAGCACGGTCCGGAATGTCCGCAGGTCCGACCGCAACCGTCGCGTTGCGACGCGGGCCTGATGCACACCTTCGGGGTCGACGTCCAATCGGATGACGACGTCGTGACTCATCAGCTGCACGACGGACATGGAGAGCGCTCGGCCAAGCACCTCGCTCACACTCGCCCCGGCCGCCAGCCGGCCGACGACCACCTCGGGAGGCTGCGTGGCGAGCGGCCCCACCGCGCGCACGTACTTCGGTGTCGGGTCCGGCGCCCCCGCTCCAGCCCCTCGGAGTCGCCCCAGGACCTCGTCGAGCAGTCCTTCCGGAGTGTCATCGGTGATCTCGACCTCCAGCTCGCGGAACCGGGCCGCGATCCGGCGGCCGGAGAGCACCGAGACCTCATCGTCGACAACGTCGCCCACGTGGCGATCGTCGAGATCGAGCAGCCGGATCATCCGGCGGATGGTCCGCAACCGGACGACCGGCCGTAGCGTCGCCGTCCTGACGTAGGCCCGGATGAGGTCGAGTGCCTCGTCGGGCGGCGACGTCGCCTCCTCTCCCGGGAACGTGAACTCGCCTCGGGTCAGCAGGTCGCCTCCGTCCTCCGGAGGAAGCTTCGTGGTCCATCCTTCTCCCTCGCGATGGCGGAGGCTGATCCCCCACCGCGCCAAACGGAAGTCGCCGGTGTCGAAGTACACGGTCTGCAGACGCTCGGGATCGCAGGGGATGGTGAGGATGTCGTCGCCCAGCTCATCGAGCGACGGCATACGGAACGCGGGCGAAGCGGCGAGCTTCACCTCACGTTCCGGGGACGTCACTGATCGACCCGGCCTTCGGCCTGCCACTGCAAGAGGCTCTGTGTCTCGATCCCGCGCTCGGTCGGAACCTTCACCCATCCGCGCGGCTCGAGCTCCCAGGCCAGTACGTCGTCGTCCAGGTTCACGCGGAGGATCTCATCCAACCGATCCTTCAGCCCGCGATCGACGACCTCGGTGACGCACTCCACTCGGTGGTCGAGGTTGCGCGGCATCAGGTC
>JBOGVK010000209.1:0-4553 GCA_050692375.1 Actinomycetota bacterium | reverse complement strand
ATGTCGGCGGAGTTGGCCCAGACGCTCGTGAACGCGGTCTTGCTGATCGGCGTGACGTTGATCGCCGGAAGCATCGGCCTGAAACGCTTCGAATCGATGGAGCGGTCGATCCACGAGGTACGCACCGAGCTCAAGCACGACATCGCACTCGTGGACGCGCACGTCGGCGAGGTCCGAACGGAGCTAGCGCAGACCCGATCCGACCTGACCTACGTGGCGCTCGCGGTCGGGGCCCGACGAGCCGAAGGCTCAAGCTGACGCGCCGAAGCGCCAGCGAGAGCCGAACAGACAAGCTCCTCATCCCCTCCCTGCATCGAGTCCGGCGATCAGATCGAGCACTCCAGCGAGACGATACTGCCCCTTCTGACGCGGCGACTGCGCGTCGTACCACGCGCGCCATCGCTCAGACCGGCTCGCGTTGTGGCTCCGGCCGAGGTTCCCTGCGTGAGCAGGTCGGGCAGCTGGATCGTTGACCGGGGCACCTAGCTGTCGGCGCTCCGCGTTACGATGTGGGTCTCCTCCCCGAGGAGGGTGGTCACTGTGTCGACCGAGGTCGTTCAAACGCTCGTCAACGCACTGCTTTTGCTCGTCGTCGCGTTCGTGGGCGGCAGTCTCGGGCTCCGACGGTTCGAGGCGATCGAGCGGTCTATCGCGGATCTGCGGACCGAGGTGAAGACCGACATCGCGGGGTTCCGTGCCGAAGTCAAGGCCGACATCGCGGGGTTCCGTGCCGAAGTCAAGGCCGACCTCGCTGAGCTGAGAGGTGAGCAGGCGCAGATGCGGTCCGACCTGACCCATGTTGCGCTCGCCGTCGGCGCGCGGCCGGCTCAGGGGTCAGGCACCTCTTGACCGACCGAAGGAGCTCGAAGGCTCGGTCCCTATCGCGTTTCGACGCCGGAGACGCCAAGGTGCGGAAGCTCTTGCTCGACAAGAGGTGGCGCAAGTGATGAACGCGCAGCGTTTCGCTGAGACGAAAGATGACCAACCTGCTCCTCTACGCCTCCGACGAGGCCAGTCCGTTCAAGGGCTGATGGACGGGCGCTTCAGTGGGGGCTGTCCAGAGCTCCCGCGAGAACCTCGTCGACTCGATGACACGCGACGAGCCGTTGGTCGTCGATCGCCCTCGGTTCCGGGGGCTCCGTGCGGCAACGATCGACCGCGAGGGGACAGCGCGGATGGAACGGGCAGCCCGGAGGTGGCGCCGCGGCGTTGGGGGGTTCGGCCGTTCGCGTCACGGCGTGGCGTGTCGCGGTCAGATCGATGTTGGGAACCGCCGCCCGCAACGCGACGGTGTACGGGTGGCCGGGTCGGGCGAGCAACCGGCTCGTCGGTCCCTCTTCGACAACGCGACCGAGGTAGAGGACCGCGGTGCGTTCGCAGAGCTGTTCGACCACCGCGAGGTTGTGCGAGATGAGCACGTAGGAGAGTTGGCGCGAGTCGCGCAGCCCGGTGATCAATCGAAGGATGCGCGACTGCACCGTGACGTCGAGCGCGCTCGTCGGCTCGTCGAGCACCACCAGCCGGGGCTGCGCCGCGAGCGCACGCGCGATGGCGACGCGCTGGCGCTGTCCGCCCGACAGCTGGTGCGGGAACCTGCGGGCATGGCCGGGCTCGAGACCGACATCGTGCAGGAGCTCATCGACGCGCGCCGGGATCTTCGGTTTCGGAACGATGTCATGCGCACGGAGCCCTTCCGCAAGCGCCACGCCCACGCGCATGCGGGGGTCGAGCGTCCCGTCGGGGTCCTGGAACACGATCTGGACCGAGCGCCGGAACCTCTTGAGCGCAGCACCGCGTAGGCGGGTCACGTCCTCGCCGTCGAGCACGATCGTTCCTTCGGCGATCGGAGTGAGGTGGAGCAGCGCTCGCCCGATCGTGGTCTTTCCGGAGCCGCTCTCGCCCACCAACCCCAGACCGAACGGCCCGGGCGGGACGACGAGGTCGACGCCGTCGACGGCTCGGACGCTGCCGAACCGCACTTTCAGGCCGCGGACCTCGAGCAGGTCCGTCACGCCATCGCCTCCGGTTGGCCGAGGCGCGGAACGGCCGCCACGAGCTCTTTCGTGTATGCGTCCACGGGCTGCGTGAGGACCGCGCGCGCGGGTCCCATCTCGACGATGCGGCCGCACTGCATCACGGCGACGCGATCGCAGAGCTCGGCCAACACCGCGAGGTCGTGGCTGATGAACAGGACGCTCATGCCGGTTTCGGCGCGCAGATCCCGCAGGAGATCGAGGATCTCCTGCTGGACCGTCACGTCGAGCGCGCTCGTCGGCTCGTCGGCAAGCAGGACCTCTGAGCGGAGCGCGAGTGCCATCGCGATCGCGACCCGTTGGGCCTGTCCGCCCGAGAGCTGGCTCGGATATCGCTCGAGCAGGTCGGGAGCCAGGAGCACCTCCTCCAGCGCGTCCTTCGTCGCGGACACGGCCTCGCGTTTGGAGCCGGCGCCGTGCAGCCGGAGCGTCCGGGTGAAGACCTCGCCGACCTTGAAGACGGGGTTCATCGAGGAGACCGGGCTCTGGAAGATCATCGCGATCCGCCGGCCCCGGATGCCCCGGAGCTTCGACTCGGACATCCCGACCAACTCTTCGCCGTCCAGCTGGATGCTGCCGCGGACGTCCGCGCCGATCGAACGGGTCAGCCCAAGGATCGCCTGGGCCGTCATCGACTTGCCGGAGCCGCTCTCGCCGGCGAGCCCGACGACCTCCCCCGGTGCGAGCTCGAGCCGATCGAGGTCGACGATCCGACGTCCGCCGATGTCGATCGTGACGTCGCGCAGTGCCAGGCGGGGCGCGTTCATCGGGTGGGCACCACCCGACGGGGATCCAAGACGTCGCGAAGGCCGTCACCCAGCAGGTTGAAGGCGACGGCCGTGATCACGATCGCGAGACCCGGGAACGTCACGAGCCACCACTGTCCCGGGAAGTACAGCTGACCCTGGCTCACCATCAGGCCCCACTCCGGCGTCGGGTCCTGTGCGCCGAGTCCCAAGAACGACAACGCGGAGACGGTGAGGATCACGGCGCTCACGTCGAGCGAGACCTGGACGACGAGCGGCGTCAGCGAGTTCGGCAGTACATGCCGCAGCAGGATCCTGATATCCGACACGCCCGATGCCTTGGCACCCTCGACGAACGGTCGCCCCGCGACCGACGCCGCCTGCCCGCGTACGAGGCGTGTGTACCAAGGCCACCAGGTCACGGCGACCGCGAGGGTGACCGACCCGAGCGATGGGGGGAGGACGGCGGCCAAAGCGAGCGCCAGCAGGAGCGCCGGGAAGGCGAGGAAGATGTCGGTGATGCGCATGATGACCTCGTCCACGAGGCCGCCGTAATACCCCGCGACGATCCCAAGAGGGATGCCCACCCCGCACGAGATCGCCAGGACGAGGAACGCGATCACCGGCGAGATCCGGGTGCCGAACAGCGCTCGCGAGTACAGATCGCGACCGAGCTGGTCGGTCCCGAACCAATGCGCCGCGGAGGGTCCGTGCAACGTCTGGAGCGGATGGGTCGCATCCGGAGCCGAAGGCGCGAGCACCGGTGCCAACAGTCCGACCACCACGATCGCGAGCGCCATCAACAGGCCGATCGCGAGCAGCCGGTTCTGGCGGAGGCCTCGGCGGATCGCGCCGAACACACCTTCGGCATCCGCGGTCACGAGGACGTCGGCGCGACCGCTCATGTCAGCGTGATCCTTGGATCGACCCAGGCCTGTACCAGGTCGACGATGAGGTTGGCGCCGACGTAGACGACCGCGATGAACAGCGTGATGCCGATGATCGCGGGCGTGTCCAGCGACGAGATGGAATCGGCTGCGTAGCTCCCGAGGCCCGGCCAGTCGAAGATCGCCTCCACCAGGAACGTGTTCACGAGCGAGTATGCGAACACCAACGCGATCACCGAGACGACCGGCACCAGGGCGGGTTTGAGCGCGAACCGGCCGAAGATCTCGCGCTCGGAGAACCCCAGCGCCCGCGTGGCTCTCACATGATCCTCGCCCAACGTATCGAGCTCGGATCCGCGGACCATCCGCGTGATCACGCCGAACGGGTAGGACGCGACCACCAGCGCGGGCAGCACGAGGTGCGACAGGCCGCTGCGGAGCACCGTCCAGTTGCCCGTGAAGAGGGCGTCGACGACAACCATCCGCGTGTACTGCGTCAGCGGGTGCGTGTAGTCGAGGTTGGGGTCGTACTGCCCCGCCACCGGGAGCAGGTGCAGCCGCTGGAAGAAGACCAGCTGCAGGATCAACGCCAGCCAGAACGCGGGCATGGAGACCGCGAGGACCGCGAGGATCCGGATGAGCCCGTCGGGAGCGCGGTGGGCCCATCGCGCTGAGACGAGCCCGAGCGGCAGGCCGATGACGAGTGCCATCAGGATCGCCGTAACCACCAGCTCGATCGAGGCCGGCGCACGGTTCAGGACGTCCTCGGCGACCGGCCGGTGGGTGTGGATCGACGTGCCCCAGTCCCCACGGAGCACGCCGGAGAAGTACCGCCAGATCTGTTGGGGGAGCGGGAGATCCAGGCCGAGGCGTTGCCGCACGAGCGC
>JBOGVK010000208.1:0-37561 GCA_050692375.1 Actinomycetota bacterium | reverse complement strand
GGTGACCGCATCCAGGAGATCTTCGACGCGCAGGTCGTCGACATCGGGATCCTCGATCGCGCGACGGGCCTCTTGCATTTCGCCTACGCGATCGAGCGCGGTGTCCGGTATCCGGACGAGCCATCCGATCTGTCAGAGCCGAGTTTGAGCCGACATGTCCTGGAGAGCCGCGAGACGTTGTTGCTCCACGACGTGGCGGCGTTCGAGCGGTACGGCGGGAGAGTGATCGGGTCCGGCGAGGAGCCGAAGTCGGGGCTGTTCGTGCCGCTCGTCGTTGGCGGTGAGGCCACCGGTCGGATCTCGCTTCAGAATCTCGATCGCGAGCACGCCTTCACCGAGGCCGACGCACGTCTCCTCGAGACGCTCGCCGCGAGCCTGAGCGTGGCGCTGGAGAACGTGCGGTTGTTCGATCAGGCGCAGCGCCGCGGGAGCGAGATGGCTGCGCTGGCCGAGCTGGGGCGCGAGGTGGGCGGCCTGCTCGACCTCGACGCGGTGATCCGCCGGATCGGCGAACGGGCGAAGGATCTGCTCCAGGCCGACACGAGCGCGGTCTTCCTGGAAGAGGGTCCGGGATCGGATCGGTACCTCCCCCTCGTGGCGATCGGCGATGTCGCCGAGCTGATCATGGCGGACGCGATCCGCATCGGCGAGGGTGTGGTCGGTGACCTGGCGAGCCGCGGTGCCGCCGAGATCGTGAACGATCTCGCGAGCGATCCGCGAGCGGTCCGCATCCCGGGCTCGGAGGAGGAGGATGAAGAACGCCTGATGGCGGCCCCGCTCATGGCTCGCGGGCGCGTCATCGGCATGATGGCCGTCTGGCGTTCCGCACCCGCCGATCTCTTCACGGATGAGGATCTCAACTTCCTGGTCGGTCTCTCGCAGCAGGCGGCGATCGCGATCGAGACCGCGCGCCTGTTCCAGGAGATCGGCACGCAGAAGCAATACTTCGAGTCGCTCGTGGACATCAGCCCGGTCGCGGTCGTCACGATGGACAGGGACCAGGTGGTCTCGGGCTGGAACCCGGCAGCGGAGCGGTTGTTCGGCTACTCGGCGCAGGATGCCGTCGGCCGTACGATCGACTCGCTCGTGATCAAGTCGTCCGACTACGCCGACGAAGGCGAGGCGATCGTTCGCGAGGCGTTGGAGCACGGCCGCGCGCACAGGCTGACCCGACGGATGCGCGCCGACGGTAAGTTCGTCGAGGTCGAGGTCGACATCGTGCCGCTCGTCGTCGACGGGGAGCACCAGGGGTACTACGGGATCTACCACGACGTGACCGAGCTGCAGGAAGCGCGACGGAGCGCGGACACGGCGAACGAGGCGAAGAGCGCGTTCCTGGCGACGATGAGCCACGAGATCCGCACCCCGATGAACGCGATCATCGGCATGAGCGGCCTGCTGCTCGACACGGGGCTGGACCCGGAGCAGCGGGAGTACGCGACGACCGTGTCATCGAGCGGTGAGGTGCTCCTGGCCATCATCAACGACATACTCGATTTCTCGAAGATCGAGGCGGGCAAGATGGAGCTCGAGGAGACACCGTTCGACCTCCGAGGCTGCATCGAGTCGGTCGTCGAGCTCGTCGGCCCTGCCGTCGCCGCCAAGGGACTCGAGGTGACGTACCTGATCGAGGCGGGGACGCCTGAGGTGGCGGTCGGCGATGTGAGCCGCCTGCGGCAGATCCTGCTGAACCTCCTCAACAACGCGGTCAAGTTCACCGAGGCGGGGGAGGTCGTGGTGACTGCCGCGTCGGCTCCGGCGTCGGCCGACGGCAAGGTCGGGTTCCACGTGTTGGTCCGTGACACCGGGATCGGTATCCCGCCCGACCGGATCGACCGGCTCTTCCGTTCATTCAGCCAGGCCGATGTCTCGACCAGCCGGCGGTACGGCGGCACCGGTCTGGGGTTGGTCATCAGCAAGCGACTGGCGGAGATGATGGGCGGAAGCGTGACGGTCGAGAGCACGGGGGTTCCGGGGGAGGGGAGCACGTTCCATCTCACGTTCGAGGCCGGGGTCACGGACATGGAGCCGACGGCACTGCAACGGCGCGGATCGCTGGCCGGCCGGCGCGCGTTGGCCGTGGACGACAACGCTACGAACCTTCGGTTGATGACCGAGCTGCTCTCGGCATGGGGGTTCGACGTGGTCGCCGCCGATAACGCGGAGGGAGCGCTCGACGCGATCGGCGACCTGCCGCTCGATCTGGCGGTGCTCGACATGCTGATGCCGGGCGCGGACGGGCTGGACCTCGCAGCATCGCTCCACGCTCGCTCACCGTCCCTCCCCATCCTCCTGGCGTCGTCCGTGGGCCGGCGCGAGGTCGAAGCGGATCCCCGCTGGACGACGGCGGAGATCGCCGCGATGGTTACGAAGCCGATCCGGGCGTCGGCGCTGTACGCGACGATCGCAGCGGTGCTCGGTGCATCGCCGGAGGATGGAGACGTGGACGCATCGACGAGCGGGCTCGATGCGGAGCTCGGCGCGAAGCACCCGCTGCGCATCCTGCTCGCGGAGGACAACGTCGTGAATCAGAAGCTCGCGCTCCGGCTCTTGGAGAAGCTCGGTTATCGTGCCGACATCGCGGGCAACGGCGTGGAGGCGCTGGAGGCGCTCGAGCGGCAGCCGTACGACCTGCTGCTCAGCGACGTGCAGATGCCCGAGATGGACGGCGTCGAGACCACCCGTCGGATCCGGGAGCGGTGGGAACCGCACGAGCGTCCGCGGATCGTCGCGATGACGGCCGAGGCGATGCAGGGTGACCGGGAACGGTTCCTGGCGGCCGGGATGAACGACTACGTGATGAAGCCCGTGCGGATCGAGGAGCTCGTGGCGGCGATCGAACGGACCCCGCGACGGCAGGATGCACCTCCGGGCTCCGATGCGCCGGTCGACGAGCGGGTCATCGAACGACTCGTGGAAAGCACCGGCGACGAGACGTTCGTGTCCGAATTGATCGATCAATTCCGGGCGGACTCGCTCGCATTGGTCGAGACCGCCCGCGGAGCGTTCGCCGCGGGCGACGCTCGCGAGGTCCATCGAGCCGTGCACACCCTGACGTCGAACGCGGCGATGTTCGGCGCGACCAACCTCGCCGTATCGAGTCGGCAGCTCGAAGAGCTGGCCAAGAGCGGTGCGCTGGAGGATGCCGATCTCCGTTTGGACGCGATCGCCGAGCAGCTCGAACGGGTGAACGGGTCGCTGGCGGCCGTCCGGACCCGCCTCTCATCGAAGCCATAGTCGTTCGCGAGGTTCGGAGGATGCGATGCAGTTCGTGGTGATCGGACGGGACGGCAGCGATCCTGAGGCGCCGGCCCGCCGGCAGGCGGTGAGGCCGACGCACCTCGACGAGCTCCAGCCGCTCGTCGACGCGGGGAACATCCTTTTGGGCGGCGCGATCCTCGACGACGACGGCACCATGCGCGGCTCGGTGATGCTCGTCGACTTTCCGTCGCGCGAGGAGCTCGACGCCTGGCTCGACCACGACCCGTACGTCACGGACGGCGTGTGGCAGCAGGTCGAGGTTGCACCGTTCCGGGTCGCGGTCGGTTCTTGGATCCCCGAGACGACCTAGGGGATCAGCCCGAACACGGTCGAGGGCGCGCCCGAGCCGTTCGCGTTCCTCGGACCGCCCCATACGATCCACGCGCCGGTCGTCGGGAGCGCGCCGAGGTTCGTCAGGTTCTCGAGCGTGAACCGGTGCTCGTGCAGCGTGTTCGCCGTCTCGCGGAAGTGGAAGTCGGTCCCCGGGTCGGGACCGAACGTGTCGGTGCCGAGCAAGCCGCGGTCGCCGAGCACGCCCTGCGCGATCAGCCATCGCACGGACGCGAGCGAGAACCCCGGCTGGTGGAACCCGCCTTTGCCGCTGCCGCACGTGTAGTAGTTGATCGTGCCGGGGCCGCGATCCGGTCCCCAGAACGCGTCGCATCCGGTCCACAGCAGCACCGCGGCGTCCTGCGGCATCGGGCCGTTCACCGCGATCCAATCCTGCAGGTCCTTCACGGTCACCTGGTAGTCGACGTTCGCGACGACCTTGTCGCGGATATCTACGATGACGGCGGGCAGGATGAAGTCGCCGGGAGAGAGCTGGTCGGCACAGAGCTCGTCGGTGTGGAAGTGGCACGGCGCGCTGTAGTGCGTGCCGGTATGCTCGCCCTCCTTCACGTATTGCAGGTAGTACCCGTCGTTCGCCACCGTGAACGCGGTGTGCAACGTGAATCTGGGATCGCCCGGGAACCCGGGGACCACCGCCGGATCGTTCACGTGGCTCAGGAATACCACCGAGCGGAACCCGGGCAGCGACGTGTCCGTGCCGGCCCGCGTCGGTGGGCGCGACGTTGCGTGGGCGCCGGCGACGAACGCGCCGATCGCGATGAGCGAGCAGAGACTGACGAGCGAGAGCAGCTTGCGCATTGCCGACGACCTCCCGTGAGCGGACCCGGCGCCATCTTGTGCATCCGTGCGAGCGAGAGCAAGACCAGTTGAGCTTGAAAAGTGAGCCGGCGCGTTACGGTGCCTCGGCCGGTGCCGGTTGTTCTGCCATCGCCAGCCGCTCAAGCAGTGGCTTCGCGCCGAGCTCCGTGAGCGTGCCCCGTGCCCGGGCGGCGGCCTCGATCGCCACCGGGTCGCCGGGCAACAACGTGATTGCGTCGATCGCCGTGAACGCATGGTCGATCGGCACATCCATCGCCGACCAGGCGTCGAGCGCCTCTCGGTATCCGGACGAGGCCTCCTCGCTCCGCCCCTCGAGGGCCGCCAGCCCTGCCCGCAATGTGGTCTTCACCGCGGCCGCCCATCGGCCCCGGAGTGGCGCGGTCGCCTCGAGTGCCGCCTGCACCTTGGCCGCGTCGCGGAGCCACAGTGCGGCTCGCGCCGCATCCCACACGGAGCTCGGGGTGTTCATCCCCGCAGGATCCGCGTGCACGGCCTCCATGCCGTGTTCGAAGGCAAGCTCAAGGTCTCCACGGAGGAGATCTACGAGCGAACGGGTCCGCAGGTACCACGTCCGCGAGGCGAGAAAGTCCGCCGTTTCCGCCGAGGCTGTCTCCTCGAGATGCGCGTCCGCGCTCACGAAGTCTCCGCGGTAGGCTGCGAGGATCGCGACGCTGAGCGCCACCCCCTGGGCGAGGAACCCGCTGAGCCCCATCTCGCCGAGTGCTTCCAGCGCGGAGTCGGCCTCGACCCACCTGCCCAGGTCGACGGCGGCCTCGGCCGCGTTCGCGAGAGCGAGGGCTTCGAGCGGTCGAGTCCCAGCCTTCCTCGCAGCCTCGGCTGAATCGAACTGCGCCCGCAGCCCGGCCTGCGGGTCGTCCTCGATGAGTCCGATCCCGAGCGACATCAATGCCTCCGCCCGCGCCCGGTGGCTCCCGGTCTCCTCCGCGAACGCCAGGATGCCCTCGTTCAGCATCGTGGCCTCGCGACGCCGGCCGAGGCCGAAGAGGGCGTTGGCGCGCGTGCCGAGCGCCTCGGCGAATACCTCGGGAAGGTCGAGCTTCTCTGCGAGCGTCAGCGCCCGCTCCGCCCACTCCAGTGCCAGCTCGGACGATCCGACGAGCCAGTGGCTCTCGGCGATCTTGGAATAGAGGTCGGCCCGGGCGGGCTCCTCTCCCTCGCCACCCAGGTCGGCGAGGGCCGCCTCCAGGCGCTCGCTGCTCTCTGCGGTCCGGTTCGATCCCCTCAACGGTCCCGTGAGTTTCGAAGTCGCGATCGCGACGGCGGAGACGTCGCGCAGGTCGCGGAACCGCGCGATCGCGTCCTCGAGGTAGGCGATCGCGCGTTCGCTATCGGCGGTGTTCACCGCCGCCTCGCCCGCCTGCAGGAGGAGGTCTGCTCGCTCGCGGCCCTCCGGGGTGATCGCGATGGCCTGATCCACGTAGGTGAGCGCCTGCTCAGGGGAGCCGAGGGACAGCGCTCGATCGGCAGCCTGAGACAACCAGTCGCGGGCGCGAGCGGCGAGGGCCTCGGCGTCGAGACCCTCGGACGTCGCGCGGAACGCCTCGACGTAGTGGGCGGCCACCACACCAGCGAGCTCCTCGTCCCCCGCCGATTCGAGGTGATGGGCGGTCGCCAGGTGTTTGGCGCGCCGGTCCGTCTTCGACAACGTTCCATATGCCACCTCACGGATCAGGCCTTGGAGGAATGCGTACTGCCCGCGTTCAGGAGAACGCGGATCCCCCTCCTGGATCAGGAACTCCTTCTTGACGAGGTCGCGGAGCCGCGGCTCGAGCGTCTCGCGGTCGTGACCGGTGATGGCTGCCAGTGCCTCGATGGGGAAGCTCTTCCCGAGCACGGAAGCGTCCTGCAGGAGTACCCGATCATCCGCAGCGAGCGAGTCCAAGCGGGCGGCGATCAATGCCTGCAACGTGCCCGGTATCTCGAGCGTGCCGACGTCGCCGACCAGCTCGAACGCGTTGCTGCGCGCCTCCAGGATGCCGCGGTCGGCGAGCATCCGCACGGTCTCGACCGCGTAGAGCGGAACGCCCTCCGCCCGCTCCACGATCCTGGCTACCCCATCGGGCGGGAGCCCGTGCACGAACCCCTCGATCAGCTCGGCCATCGCGTCGTCCAGCAGAGGATCGAGGCGGATGGCCGTGAAGCTCCGCTGCTCCACCCCCCAGTTGGGCCGCTTGTCGGCGAGCTCGGGCCGCGCGAGCGTCACGATCAGGATGGGGTGGCTCCTCGACCATTCGAGCATCGACTCGATGAAGTCCAGGAGCCCCGGATCGGCCCACTGCAGGTCCTCGAACACCATCACCGTCGGCCCGCGTTCGGCGACCCGCTCGAAGAACGTTCGCCACGCGGAGAAGAGCTCGTCGCGCTCGCCGTGGGACCCCTCCTCCAGCCCCAACAGGTGCGCCAACCGGGGCTCGATCCACCGGCGCTCGTCCTCGTCGCCCACGTACTCTTCGACCGTCGCGGAGAGCTTGCGTCGCGATCCGGCCCGGTCGTCCGTCTCGGCGATCCCGGCGCGCATCCTGATCATCTCGCCGAGCGCCCAGAACGTGATCCCGTCTCCGTAGGCGGGGCATCGCCCCTGGTGCCAGAAGACGTCGTCAGTGAGCCCGTCGATGTACTTCAGGAACTCCCAGGCGAGTCGAGACTTCCCGATCCCGCCGATGCCGATGACGGAGATCAGGCGCGCCTTCCGCTCGCGCTCGGTGGCATGCAGGAGATCCTTGATCAGCCGGAGCTCCTCGGTTCTGCCGACGAAGGGAGGCTCCAGCACGTCGGAACGTCCGGCGCCACCCCGTTGCGCGAGGATCCGGACCGCCCGCCACGCCGCGACGGGCTCGTCCTTCCCCTTCAGCGTCAGCGGGCCTACCTCGTCGAACGCGATCGCTTTGCCGGCCGCGTTGCGGGTGGCCTCGCCGACCAGGACGGTGCTGGGCTCCGCCGTCGACTGCAGCCTCGAGGCCGTGTTGACCAGGTCGCCGGTGACCATCCCCTGCGAGGTGTCGCCGACCATCGCCGCAGCCTCGCCGGTCAGGACGCCGGCGCGCGCCCGCAGGTCGATCCCGACCTCGTGACCGAGCGCCTCGACCGCGTCGACCAGCTCGAGCGCGGTGCGAACGGCACGCTCTGCGTCGTCCTCGTGGGCCACGGGTGTGCCCCACACCGCCATCACCGCGTCGCCGATGAACTTCTCGACCAACCCGCCGTGACGTTCGATCGTCTCCCGCGCCGTGTCGAAGTACCGCGTGAGCAGCTCGCGCACGTCCTCGGCGTCGCGGTGCTCGGAGAGCGTCGTGAAGCCCACCAGGTCGGCGAAGAGCACGGAGACGAGACGACGTTCCGTCGAAGGCGCGACGGTGGTGGTGGCAGCCGGCTGGGCGGCGGCCGTGGTGAGCGTCGCCCCGCATTCGCCGCAGAACTTGCTGTCGCCGGAGTTCGCCGAGCCGCACGACGGGCACGCGGTCGCGAGCGCCGCACCGCACTCCTTGCAGAACTTGCGGGTCGTTTCGTTCTCGGTCCCGCACGCCGAGCAGGTCATCCCGACATCACGCCGGGAAGGGTACTCCCACCCCTCGAGAGGTGTGTGTCCGGCTCGCCGGTAGGCTGAGCTCGTGGCGACGCCGTTCGTGCCCGATGACTTCGAGTCTCCCGCTGGGCTGGTGACGAGCGACTTCGTCCTCGAGCCGTTGGGTCCTCAGCACAACGAGCGGGATCACGCCGCGTGGACATCGAGCATGGCGCACATCCACGCGACGCCCGGGTTCTTCGGACGTGAGCACGACGACGAGTGGCCGGTCCCGATGTCGCTCTCGGAGAACCTCAAGGATCTGGAGGGCCACGCCGCCGACTTCACCGCACGCCGCGGGTTCACCTACACGGTGCTCGACCCGGCGGACGAGGACGTGATCGGCTGTGTTTACCTCTACCCCTCGAAGGTCGACGGGCACGACGTGCGCGCGCAGTCCTGGGTACGGGCGTCGCGACCCGAGCTCGACGTGATGCTCTGGCGCGCGGTCGGCGACTGGCTCGCCACCGACTGGCCCTTCACCAACCCCGACTACGACGCGCGCCCACAGAGCTAACGACCCATCAGGCTGAGGCGTTGCCTGATGGTTCGCAGCTCCTCCGTCTCTTCGGTGGACGCCTGGCCTGATCGATCGAGCACATCCAGGGCTTTGGCGATCCACCACGGCGCTCCGATCTCGCGGGCAAGTGCCAGGGCGTCGCGGCCCGGATCCGATACGTCGGCGCCGCCGACGAGCCGCAGCCGAGCCTCGAGCAACGAGCCGACCGCCAGCCCGAGCCGAGGCGGGTTCGACCAGCCGGCCGAGCGATACCGCTCGAGCCACGCCCGGGCGGCCTCGACCTCGCCGCGCTCGATCCAACTCGTGCCGACGACCTCGACCGATCCGAACCAGCTAGGGAGCTCCTCCCAAGCCGACTCGATCGACCCATCGAGCCACGCGGGGGTCGTGTTCGCGATCGGCTCGAACCCGGCCCGCTCGATGGCGATCGAGGCGGCGGCCTTGAGGAGCCGTCCGAACGGGCTGTCGGGGAAGATCCCGTCGTTCGTGACGAACCATCGGCGGGCGTGCTCGAGAACGTCGGTGCGTCCGCATGCGTCGGCGATCAGCACCACCACCGCCCAGGTCCGTACGACCGCACGGTGGTAGGCGTTGCGCTCGCCGAGCTCGATCGCGCGCAGCCCCGCTTCCCAGGCCAGCCCCCAGTCGCCCGAGACCAGGCCGCACTCGGCTCGCAGGTAATCGTCCCAGGCGATCTCCTCGGTGAACCCGCGGCTCTCGGCCAGGCCGGCCACCCGGTCCGCCGCGGCGAGGCTGCGATCCGCGTGGTCGGGGAGGAGCGCGGCGCCCTGGGTCCGCGCGGCCTTGATCGCGACCTCCCATCGGCCGTATCGGAGCGCCGCCTCTTCGAGTTCCCGGAAGTCATCCACGTCCCTCGCGAGGAGTCCGAGCGCGTCGAGCTCGAGGTCGCCATCGCCTGCGCCTCTGGCGATCACGAGCGCTCGCTCCACGTGCGGCCGTTGCTCTGCGAACGAGGCCTCAGAGATCATGCCCTGGCCGAGCGCGCGCGTGAGGAGCATGCGCGCGGTCGCGACGTCGTCACGGTCGCCGATCTCGGCCAGCACGCGGTCCGCCAGCTCGACCATGTCGTGGAACCGGATCTGCTGTCCGTAGATCTGCCCGACCAGGGCGGCCGCGCGCGCGTAGCCATCTCGTGCCCCGCGCGCCTCCGCGGGATCCCCTGCCGCCGTCATCCGCGAGCGGAAGAGCGCCATCGCCTCGGTCACGTTCGCGAGTCCCTCGTCCATGTCGGCCCCGAACGCCGTGGCCTGACCGAGCGCCTGAAGCCTCCGCGCCCGCAGGAGCGGCTCGTCATCCGGTGTGAGGGCGAGTGACCGGGAGAACAGCGATCGAGCGGCGCCGAACGCCGCGATCGCCGTCGCTTCCTTCGCGCCGGCCTCCAGCCAGGTGGCCGCGAGCGCCGCCACACCGGGGCGTGGCACCCCGTCGATCTCCGTCGTGAGTGCCGGCGCATTGTCCAGTGCCTGCTCGTAGTGGACCCCGACGACCTCCGCGAGCTCTGGCCGGTCGCCGGCGTCCGGTTCGAGCCAACGCGCGTAACGCACATGGAGCCGGGCGCGGTCTGCGCGCGAGAGGCTCGCGTACCCGGCGTCGCGCAGCAGGGCGTGTCGGTAGGCGTAGGTGCTTCCCAGCAGCGGATCGGGGGTAGGCCCCGCGATCAGCGCGCGTCGCGCGAGGACGTCGATCCCCGCGCGCATCGAAGTCCCGACCTCCAACCGCTCGAGCGCGTCCACCGGGAATCGGCGTCCGGCCACCGATCCCTTGCGCGCCACGACTCGCGCGTCGTGGGGGAGGTCGTCCAGCTGCGCCGCGTAGATCGCCTGCACCGTGGCGGGCAGCCGGACCTGGATCGCGTCGTCGTCGAGCGTCCACGTGCCGTCTCCGCCGGCCACGAGCACGCCGGTGCCGATCCAGGTTCGCAGGAGCTCCTCGACGAACAAGGGGTTGCCATCCGACCGCTCGGCGATCGCGGATGCGAGTTGGTGACCGCGTCGCCGACGAGCTCGTGGATCAATCGAGTCGTGTCGGGTGCCGATAGCGCCGGAAGGTCGAGCGTGGTTGCGCCGACTCCGTCCAGCCACGTGCCGGCGAGCTCGCGGATCGAGGGACGCGCGTTACACACCACGAGCCGGCCGACGTCCGTTGCGGCGATCGCCAGGAACGCCAGCAGGTCTGGACCGCTCCAGTGCACGTCCTCGACGATCCAGAGCTGCGGCGCGCCGCTGAGCGCGTCGAGCGCATCGAGCCACGAACGGAACATCGCCTCTCGGCGCTCCGGCGAGCCGGCGCCCTCGTGGCTCGAGGATGAGCCCTCCGCCGACAGCACGGCGAGCACCTCCTTCACGACCACATCGACCCTTGCCTCTGACGCTCCTCGTTCGAAGAGTTTGCGCCGCAAGAGATCTACGCCCATGTCGACGACGCGGTCGAGCTCGAGCTCAACCGGAGGGTCGGCGTCGCGAAGGGCAGTGAGGAGCAGCTGCGCGGCGCCCGCGTAGGGCGCCAGGACATCGGACCGCAGGCGGGCGCGCAGGATCGCGGCCCCTCGTTCGGCGGCCGCCGAAGCGAGCTCGTCGGTCAACCGGGTCTTGCCCGTGCCCGGAGGCGCGATCACGGTCCACCGGTCGCCCCGGCCTTCGCGCACCCCGTCGAAGGCGTTCAGCAGGGCCGACATCTCCGCTTCCCGTCCGAGCATCGGGGCGCGGAGGCTCCCCATGGCGTGGTCACGAGATGGCGCGTCCAGGACGGCCGTGGCGACCCACGCGCGGAACGGCTCGGCCTTCCCCTTCAGCTCGAGCGCTCCCGCCGCTTCGAGCTCGATCGATCCGGCGACGCCCAGCGCGGTGGTCGGGCCGACAAGCACGCCGCCAGGCGGCGCTGCGGTTTGCAGCCGGGCAGCGACGTTCACCGCGTCCCCGGTGGCGCGCCACCCGCCGATCGCGAGCGATGTGTACGCGACCTCCCCGGTGTTCACGCCCACGCGGACGCGAAGGACCCCCTCGTCCAAGCCGAGTGCGACGCCGATCTGCCCGACCCCGGACGCGATCGCGAGCCCCGCCCGCACCGCGCGCTCCATGTCGTCGTCACGCGCGACGGGGATCCCGAACGCGGCCATCGCCGCCTCCCCGATGAACTTCTCGAGCTGGCCGCCGTAGCGCGCGACCGCGTCGCGGATCGAATCGAAGTACGCCTCTTGCACGGTGGCCACGTCCTCGGGGTCCAGACCCTCGGAGAGCGACGTGAACCCCACGAGGTCGGCGAAGAGGACGGTGACGATCCGCCGTTCGACGCGATCGGAGCCTTCGCCCATCCCCGCGCGACTCTAGTGGAAGGTGAGCGGGCACCACCTAGTCTGGCTCAGACTAGGTCACAGGTCATAGTAGAGATGGAACTCGTACGGGTGGGGACGAAGCCGCACGGCGTCCAACTCGTGGACCCGCTTGTACTCGATCCACGTGTCGATGACGTCCTGCGTGAAGACCCCGCCTTCGAGCAGCCACTGGTGGTCGTGTTCCAGGTTGTCCAGGACCTCTTCGAGCGAACCCGGGACCTGCTTCACCATCGCCTTCTCCTCGGGCGGCAGGTCGTAAAGGTCCTTGTCCATGGGCTCGGGCGGCTCGATCTTGTTCTTGATCCCGTCGAGGCCCGCCATCAGCATCGCGCTGAACGCGAGGTACGGGTTGCACGTCGGGTCCGGCGTGCGGAACTCCAGCCGCTTCTGCGCCGGGCTCTTCGAGATCACCGGGATCCGGATGCACGCCGAGCGGTTCCGCTGCGAATACACCAGGTTGATCGGCGCCTCGTAGCCCGGCACCAGCCGGCGGTACGAGTTCGTCGTGGGGTTCGTGAACGCGAGCAGCGACGGCGCGTGCGCGAGCAGCCCGCCGATGTAGTAGCGGCCCATGTCGCTGATCCCCGCGTAGCCGACCTCGTCCCAGAACAGGTTCTCGTCGTCGCGCCAGAGGCTCTGGTGGGTGTGCATACCCGAGCCGTTGTCCATGAACAGCGGCTTCGGCATGAACGTGACGGTCTTGCCGGCCTTCCACGCGGTGTTCTTGACGACGTACTTGTACTTGAGCACGTTGTCCGCGGTCTTCAGCAGCGTGTCGTAGCGCATGTCGATCTCGGACTGACCCGCGGTCCCGACCTCGTGGTGGTGCACCTCGATCTTGATGCCGACCTGCTCGAGGTTCAGCACCATGGCGCTTCGGAGGTCCTGGTACTGGTCCATCGGCGGGAGCGGGAAGTACCCCTCCTTGTAGCGGGGGCGGTAACCGAGGTTCTTGCCATCGGGCCCGACCGACCCCGAGTTCCAGACGCCTTCGTCGGCATCGATGTGGTAATAGCCCTCGTGCTGGTTCTGGTCGAACCGGATCGAGTCGAAGATGTAGAACTCGGCCTCGGGTCCCCAGTAGCTGATGTCCGCGATGCCGGTCTGCTTCAGGTACAGCTCGGCCTTCTTCGCGATGTAACGAGGGTCGCGGCTGTACATCTCCCCGGTCACGGGATCCTTCACGAAGCAGTTGATGTTCAACGTACGGTGCTGCGTGAACGGGTCCATGTACGCCGTGTCGGGGTCGGGGACGAGGAGCATGTCCGACTCCTGGATCTCCTGGAACCCGCGGATCGATGAGCCGTCGAACCCGATGCCGTCTTCGAAGAGGTCTCCGGTGAGCTCGGCCGCGGGGACCGAGAAGTGCTGCATCAGGCCGGGGAGGTCGCAGAAGCGGAAGTCGACGATCTCGGCTTCGCTCTCCTTCAACATGGCCAGGACGTCCTTCGGTGATGCCACGGTCCCTTCCCCCTTGCGCTCGACGACTTCACCAAGCCTAAGAGCGCGCCGACCCTCATCGGCGTCCTCACCGTTAACTCTGCGTAACAGTGGGGTGCTGGCACCACCGACGGGCGGGAGCGAGCCGCCGGACATCGGGCGGCCTGCAGGTCTCTTCGATGGGACCTTGAGAGCGCATGCTGCCGCCGTGGAAGTCATCGGAGGACGACGTGGATCCAGGCGAGCGTTCCAGCGCGGTCCTCCGTGTCGCTCCGCTTACCGATCGGCATCGATCATCAGAGGGAGGGAGTTCGTATGAGGAAGTTCCTGATCTTCGGTTCGGCGTTCGTCTTGCTGGCGGTCCTCGCCGGAGCAGCGAACGGGACGGCGGCGGCCCCGACCGTCAAAGTGGTGGGGGGCGGGATCTTCATCCCGAACGGTCTGATCGCTGAGACGTTCCGTTTCCTCCCCGGCGACATCACGGTCACGAGCGGCAGCACGCTCACGTTCGTGAAGGTCGAGGGCTCGACCGATCCGCACACGCTCACGCTGGTCGACAAGTCCGAGCTTCCCAAGAACGTCGGCGAGGTGTTCTCCTGCGGATCGAGCCACTCCGACCCCTGCTCGGCGGCTACGCACGCCCATTTCCCGCACAGCGCCTCGCCGGTCGTGCAGGTCGACACCGACTCGATCCCCGGATTGAGCGCTCCTGGTGATTCGCTCCTGCTCTGCCCGAACCCGAACCTCCAGCAGCAGACGTGCGGGAAAGGCTCCGTGAGCTGGATCGTCTCAGCGCCTGCGGGTTCAACGCTCTACTTCCTGTGCGCCATCCACGCATGGATGCAGGGCGTCATCCACGTCACGTAACTGACCGGGCGGACCCTCTCACACGACGAAGCCCCAGGAAACGAACGGGCCCCGGCGGTTGCCGGGGCCCTGGGCTCTCGCCTGGTCCCGTCTGCACCTCGTGATATCGGCGGGAGGGCCCCCGCGAGGGGGGAGGTCCGAAGGGACCCTCCGCGCCGAGATCTGGCCTACCGGCCCCTGCCGCACACCCGCCCGCCGCTCGCGCGGATCGGAACGAGAGCCGGCTGGGGCCGGAGGATCGAGCTCAGGATCGCGAGACCGAGGGGGAGGGGTCCCATCCAGAGGATGAGGATCGCGGTCCTGAGCACGTGTTCCATGTCGAGGTCATCGGTCGAGACATCGCCTCCAGCGCAGACTCCCTTGGAAGCATTTCCTGCTGGTCCGGTACCCGCCTTCGAGTACGACCTCCGGCCTTGGGCCGCTGCCGCTCGCTCAGCCTTGCGCCTAGGCCTCCGGCTCGGCCGCCCGATACCCGACGCTCCGCACCGTCTCGATCAGGTGTTCGTGCTCGGGGCCGAGCTTGGCCCGCAAACGGCGAACGTGCACGTCCACGGTGCGCGTGCCTCCGTAGAAGGCGTAGCCCCACACCTCGCGAAGGAGCGCGGGACGCGTGAAGACGCGGCCCGGGCGGGACGCCAGGAACCGCAGCAGCTCGAACTCCTTGAACGTGAGGTCGATGGGCCGCCCGCTGGCTGTGACCCGGTAGCTGTCCGTGTCGATGGCGAGCGGGCCGAGGCGGATGGTGCTGCCGTCGCTCGCCCCGGCGCGCCGCCGGAGCATCGTCACGCGAAGCCCGATCTCGGCGGGCGGCGCGCCGGGGTACACGAACTCGTCGACGACCTCGTGCCAGGGGAAGCGCTCGAGCTGATCGCGTTCGACGATCACGAGGGCGGCGATCCGGGACTCCATCGCTCGGAGCGCCGTTAGGACCGCCCAAGCCTGGCCCGCGTTCTCGCCGGCGTCCACGAGCACCGCTGCCGGCTCGAGCTCCCACACGTGCTCGAGCTCCGGCACGGCCAGTGGCAGCACCTTGAGGTCGAACCGCAACTCCGGAAGGGCCGGAAGGGCGGCCTCAGGAGTGCGATCGGAGAGCAGGACGAGCAACGTCATCGGCACCTCCACCTTAGCCGGTCGGCATCGGCGCCGGTACGCTTGACCTGCGATGACGACCGTGCAGCTGGCGCTCTCTCATCACTGGCGCGTTCCGGCGCACGCGTTCGCACTGCTGACCGAGGACGACGTCCGGATCTTAGGAACGCGCCTCGGCGCTAACGACTCCGAACGTCCCGCGGTCGTGCTGGTGCACGGGCTCATGGGTTGGCATGCTAAGCCGAAGTTCGCGGTGTTCGCCGAGCATCTGACCGATTGGTTCACCGTCTACGCGTTCGACATGCGCGGGCACGGTGGGTCAGGCGGCGTGTCGGACTATGGCGGTGCCGAGATCTTGGACGTGGACGCGGTCGTGCGGTTGGCGCGAAGGGAAGGTCACACGCGCGTGGCGACGGTGGGGACGTCGCAGGGTGGGATCGCTGTGCTCCGCCATGCAGGTTTGATCGGAGGTGTCGACGCGGTGGTCGGCATCTCCTCGCTCGCGTATTGGGATTGGCACGACGGTGCCGACCCGGTCGCCCGCCGGCAGCTGCATGCGCGCATCGGCACGCGTTCGGGTCGCGCGGCCCTCAGAGCGTGGGGCGTCCGGCTCCCGGACACCTGGGAAGAGCCTGCGTCGCCCGAGGACGTGATCGGCAAGATCGCGCCGACGCCGGTCGTGATCATCCATGGGACCGACGACGACCTGTTCGCGCCCGATCATGCGCAGCGGCTCTACGCCGCCGCGGGGGAACCGAAGCGTCTGCTCCTGGGCGACGGGTTCGGCCACGCCGAGGACGGACTGACGCCGGCGTTCGAGCGACGGTTGGCGCGCGTCCTGTACGAGACGCTGGAGCTGCCGTGGTCCGGGTGAGACTGTTCGCAGCGCTGCGCGAAGCGGCCGATGCTTCTGAGGTCGACGCATCGGGGAAGACCGTCGGCGACGTGGTCGACGCGCTCTCCGGTGTCTATGGCGAGCGGTTCGCTGCGGTGGCCGCGGTGTCGTCGTTCGTGGTGAACGGCGAGCGAGCAGCGCGTTCGACGCCGATCGCCGAGGGCGACGAAGTTGCTTTGTTGCCGCCGGTTTCGGGCGGTGTGGACCGGTCGCCCTAGTCGAGCCACCACGGGCGTCCCGGGGGCGGCCGGAGGGCGTCGTCGAGTGCATCCATGGTGGCGACGAGGTGGGTCCGTCGCTCGGGAGACAGCGAGGCGATGTCCTTGCGAACCGGCCGGGTGGCGTCGACGGCGAGGGCGATCCGCCGTCGACCGTCGCGCGTCACGAGCGGAACGCGGACCCCGCCGTCCGGTGGAAGCAGCTCGACGAGGCCGGCCCGGTCGAGCTTGGCGAGCAGCCGGCTCGCGATCTGGCGCGAAACGTTCAGTCGTCTGGCGAGCGCGGCGGCGTGCGCGTTGCGGTCACGCGTGAGCAGTTCGAGGAGCTCGAACTGGGCGTATGACACGGTGAGCTCATCCAAGGCATCGTCGAGCCGACCCTCGAGTCGCCGTGCGACGCGTCGCGTGGCATGGATGATCTCCCAGGCGTTCGGTGGAACGTCGGCCGCGAGCCGCTCCATCGAGAAGTTGTACTCCGCGGGACCGACATCCCGGTGGTTCGTGTGCGAGATCGGTGCGGCTGTCAACCCATTGACGCGAAGGTGGGTTCGACCACCTGTCGAGCGTCCACAGGTTGACCGATCTCACCTGCGCGTTCGTCGTCAACCTGTTGACGCCCGGCGGTTGAGACGACGCTCGTCCGCGTCAACCCGTTGACGCGTGAACGGGTCCCGTCGCCAAGCCGACTCACCAGAGCTGCGGTTGCGCCACCATCAGCGCCACGATCACGACCACGATGGCCGTGACGAACACCCCAAGACGGTTCGCCCGCCGGGCGACCGCGCCGTACTCTTCGGCGACGGTTTCGTCTCCCGCCGCGAGGCGCTCCGCCAACGCGCCTCTCCTGCGGGAGATCGGCGCGAACACGCTGATCCCGAGCACCGCGACGATCACATAAAGCGCGATACCGAGCAGCAGCCAGGAGGTCCCGAAGAGATCCAGCTTCAGCAGCCACACGAGCAACAGTCCCGTCGCCAGCTGCGCCATGTAGGCCGGGTTCGCCAGCCGGCGGTCGAGCTTCTGGATCATCTGGATCGAGAAGACCCGTTGCGTCCCCCCCGCGCGGTCGCCGATGGTCATGATCAACCCGTACGTGAGGTTGGTGCCCAAGCCGGCGATCGCGCCCAGCACATGCAGGACCAAGACGAGCCGGATCCAATCCCCGCGCCCCATGGCCGCAGAGCCTAGCGGTGGCGCCCCTGCCATACTCGGCCGCAGGCCCCCATGCGTTTCCACCGCGTCCTCCTCATCGTGAACCCCGTCGCACGGACGGTGTCCAAACCCACGCTCGCAGTCATCGAGAAGGCCCTGTCGGCCGACTTCCGCCTCGAGGTCAGCGAGACCAAGGAGCGCGGTCACGCGAACGAGCTCGCCGCCCAGGCGATCGCCGACGGCATCGACCTGGTCGTCGTCTTCTCCGGCGACGGCACCATCAACGAGGCTGTCAACGCGCTCGCCGGGACGCAGACCGCGCTCGGCGTGATCCCCGGAGGTGCGACCAACATCCTGGTCCGTGCGTTGGACCTGCCGATCGATCCGGTCGAGGCCACCGGCGTCCTCATCACGAAGGCTCTCGACGACGAGGCCTTCCGCCTCAACCTCGGCCGGGCCGACGGCCGCTACTTCGCCGTCAACTGCGGCGCCGGAGTCGACGCAGCCGCGATGCAGCGCCTCGACGCCAAGTTCCCCAAGACCAAGGCGAAGTTCGACCGGGCCGCGTTCCGCGCCGTGGCCTGGGAGCTGTTGACGGGGTACGCGGGTCGCTCACCCGACCTCGAGGTCAGCATCGACGGCAAGGACCCTTCACCGAGCCTCTCCGTCATGGTCGGTCGAACCGACCCGTACACCTACTACAAGGATCGCGGGCTCCGGATGACGCCGGAGGCCTCACTCGACTCCGGACTCGATGTCCTGTCCGTTCGCAAGCTCGCCCTGCGGAGCGTCCCTCGAATCGCGTGGCAGGTCTTCGGATCGGCGCGCCACGTCACCGGTCGCGACATCGAGTACGTGCACGACGCGAGCCACGTGCTCGTCACCGCGAAGGATCCGTTCCCGGTGCAGGTCGACGGCGATTCGCTCGGCGACCACCGGCGGCTGGAGATTCAGCTTGCGCCCGAGGCGCTCTGGGTCGTCGCCTGATCCTGCGTCTGGATGCCGCACTCCCATTTCGACAACCCGGCCCAGCGTCCCGCCCGCTCCGGCTCGTCGGGGAATCGCATCCGGGTGCACGGCGCGCATCCGATCGAGCTGTAGCCGAGGTCGTACAGCGGGTTGTGCGGGAGGTCGTGCTCCTTCAGGTAGGCCCACACCTGCTGCCGCGACCAGGCGGCCATCGGGTTGATCTTCACGATCCATCGGTCCGGCTCGAGCTCGTACTGCTGCACGAACGGCGCGTCGGAGCGGGTCGGCGAGGATCCGCGGCGGAACGCGGTGATCCACGCGTCGAGCCCGCGGAGGGCCTCGAACATCGGCCGCACCTTGTTCATGTCGCAACACCGCTCGGGGTCCCGTTCGAACAGGCGCGGGCCGAACGTCGCCGCCTGCCGCGCCACGGTGTACTCGCCGACCAGGTCGACGACGTTCAGCGTCAGGCGCTCCGCGAGCTGCTCCTTGAACGCGAGCGTCTCTGCGAACTGGTACCCGGTCTCCAGGAACAAGATCGGGATGTCCGGCCGCATCTGGGTCGCCAGATGCATCACGATCGTCCCCTCCGCTTGGAACGCGGACGCGATCGCGATCCGCTCCAGGCCCGAACGCTCGAGCGCCCACTCCAAGATCTCGCGGGGATGGGCCTCCTCGAACGCGATGTTCATCGCGACGAGCTCGTCTATGGGGAGGAGTGTTTGCATGGGGTCAGCTCTCGAGTGGGGTGCGCGCGGAGTCTACCCCGGACCCGTTTCGTATGCTGAGGACCCTTACCCCCGATCGAAAGGCCGGCCACCGACCATGTCCGACAACGCCCAGATCGCCCCCCACGGCGGCACGCTCGTCGACCTGCTCGCGACGAGCGCGGAGGCCGAAGGCCTCCGCGCCGGAGCCGCCAACCTTCCCACGCTCGCGGTCTCCGACCGCGAGCTCGCCGACCTGGAGATGCTGGCCGTCGGTGCCCTCTCGCCCCTCACCGGGTTCCAAGGCGAGGCCGACTACCACTCGATCCTGGACACGATGCACCTCCAGAGCGGCCTGGCATGGTCGATCCCCGTCACGCTCTCCGTGGACGAGGAGGGCGCACACCGCCTGGGCGGCGCCGAGGCGGTGGCGCTCACGGCCGGTGAGGGCGGCGATCCGCTCGCGGTTCTGCGTGTGTCCGAGATCTACCGTCGCGACAAGGCGAAGGAAGCGCAGAGCGTCTATCGCACCGACGACATCGAGCACCCCGGCGTGAAGGCGCTGTACGACGCGGGCGATCTGTGCGTGGCAGGCGAGCTCAAGGTGATCTCGCTCCCGCCTCACGACGACTTCCTGCCCTACCGGCTGACGCCGGCGGAGACGCGCGCGGCGTTCGCCGCGCGCGGATGGAAGACCGTCGTCGGGTTCCAGACCCGCAACCCCATCCACCGCGCACACGAGTACATCCAGAAGTGCGCGCTGGAGATCGTCGACGGCTTGCTGGTGCACCCGCTCGTCGGCGCGACCAAGGGTGACGACGTTCCGGCCGATGTTCGGATGCAGTGCTACGAGGCGCTCTTCGAGGGCTACTACCCGAAGGACCGCGCCATGGTCAGCGTCTTCCCGGCGGCGATGCGCTACGCCGGGCCACGTGAGGCCATCTGGCACGCGATCTGTCGCAAGAACTACGGCTGCACGCACTTCATCGTCGGCCGGGACCACGCCGGCGTCGGCTCGTACTACGGCACCTACGACGCGCAGCAGATCTTCAGAGAGTTCAAGCCCGGCGAGCTGGGCATCCAGACGTTGAACTTCGAGCACTCGTTCTGGTGCAACCGCTGCGAGGGGATGGCATCGCCGAAGACCTGCCCCCACGCCGAGGAGGATCGAGTCTCGCTCAGCGGCACGAAGGTTCGCGACATGCTCCGCGCCGGCGAGCGTCCGCCGCAGGAGTTCTCGCGGCCCGAGGTCGCCGACATCCTGATCGCCGCGATGACCGAGCAGCAGGGCTAGGCACGCCCTGGCTTGAGCTGTTCCGGGAGGCGCTGGTAGCCTCCGCGAAATGCTCCTGCGCGCCACGATCGCCACCGTCGCCCTCGCAGGCCTGCTCGTCGCTGGTCCGGCCTTGGCCGGAACCAAGAACGATCTCGAGGCGGCCCGCCAGGAGCTCGCGTCGAAGCAGTCCGAGCTCGACGCCCTGACCTTGCAGTGGCAGCAGACGGAGACGGCGTTCGCGCAAGCCCAGGATGCCGCGCGGCAGGCACAGACGCGGATCGGCGGCCTGCAGGCGCAGCTCGCCAAGATCCAGACGCAGTTGAACGCTCAGGTCCGGGCCGTCTACATGTCGGGTGGAGGCGAGGCGATCGGAGCGCTCCTCGGTTCGGCGTCGTTCGCGGACTTCGCCGACCGGCTCCGGTTCGCGACGAACATCGTCCAGGGCGACGAGGATCTGGCGACCTCGGTGCAGGTCCAGGCCGAGCGCCTGCGACGCGAGCGGGTACGACTGACCCAGGAGGCCGACGCGCAGGCGAAGGCGGCGGCCGAGCTGCAGACCCAGAAGGTGTCCCTCGACGCGCGGGTGGGCGATCTGCAATCCACGGTCAACGACCTCTACCAGCAGTACCAGACCGAATTGCAGCAGCAGCAGATCGGTCTGCCGCCCACCGGTGGGCCGTTCCCAGCGGGCGGCTCGGGCGCTATCTCGATCTGCCCCGTCCAAGGCGTGGTCTCGTTCGTGGACTCGTTCGGCTGGCCGCGTCCGGGCGGACGCATCCACGAGGGCATCGACATGATATCCCCGTACGGAACGCCGATCGTGGCGGTCCACAGCGGGAACGCGGTCCAGACGCCGAACCAGCTCGGCGGCAACGCGGTGATCGTCTATCACGACGGTGGTACCGACTTCACCTACTACGCGCACATGAGCTCCTACGGGGCGACCGGTCAGGTCGCGGCCGGCCAGATCATCGGCTACGTGGGTTCCACCGGGGACACGACCGTCAACCATCTGCATTTCGAGTACCACCCGGGCGGTGGCCCTGCCGTGGATCCCTACCAGCTGCTGCTCGCCGTCTGCTGAGACGCCGGGCGTAGGATGGGCGACGTGAGCGAGCAGAACAACGGCCACCGCAGGATCGACCGCATCCGAGATGCCGGCTATGCCCAGAACGTGGGGGAGCTCTCGCTGGACGATCTGCGCCAGCGTCGCGACGAGTGCCTGGCCGAACGCGAGTACCTCTCGCTCCTGCGCCGTCTGGTGCAGGGCCGTGCCGAGATCCTGCGTGCGGAGCTGGACGCGCGCGGCTCCGATGAAGACCGCGGCCCCCTCGTCGATCGCTTGGCCGAGATCCTCGCGGGCGACGAACGTCAGACCGCCTCCCGGGGCGAGGCCGTCAAGGTCGGTCTTCCCGAGGAGGAGATGCTGCTGGCGCGCCGACGGATCGAACGATTGGTCGCGGACGCCGGGATCTCCGACCCCGCCGCGCTGAACGACGAGAGCCTCGCCGCCGCGGTCGAGCTGCTGGCTTCGGAGGAGCGCGAGGTTTCGACCGCGCGCTCCGACGTGATCCGCGTCCTGGACTCGCTCCAGGACGAGCTCAAGCGCCGGTACCGCGAGGATCCGACGCTCGTTCTCCGCTGAGGGGCTGAAGAGCGTTGGGCGCGGTCCCACTCGTCCGCGTGGTCCGCGGCGGCATCACCGAAGCCGTCCATCTCGGGCACGTCGCGGTCTGCGACGCGGACGCGCGCCTGATCGCCTCGGCGGGAGATCCCGGTCGGATGGTGTTCGCTCGCTCGTGCATGAAGCCGTTGCAGGCGGTGGTGTCGCTGACGGCCATCGGGGAGGAGCTGCCCGATCGCGAGACCGCGATCATGTGTGCCTCGCACAACGGCGAGCCGATCCACATCGGTGCCGTTCGCGCGCTGTTGGAACGCGCCGGCCTGGATGCGGACGCGCTCATGAACCCACCGGGTTGGCCGCTCGACGCCGAGGCGATGGCGGCCTCGCAGCATCAGCACAAGCTGCTGCACAACTGTTCGGGCAAGCACGCGGGCATGTTGCTCGCCTGCGTGCGAGCGGGATGGGACGGGCGGACCTACCTCCGCTCGAGCCATCCGCTGCAGCGCCGGGTGCTGCGGGCCGTGAAGCAGGCGAGCGGCGAGGACGAGCTGGAGCTGAGCGTGGACGGCTGCGGCGTGCCGGTGCACGGGATGCCGCTTCGATCTATGGCCACGCTCTTCGCCCGCCTGACCGAGCCCGAGCGGCTGGGCGGGCTCGCGCCGGCCGCCGACCGTGCGACCCAGGCGATGCTCGTCGACCCCTACCTGGTCGGCGGCCGCCGTCGCGTCGACACGGACCTCATGATGGTCACCGGTGACGTCGTCGCGAAATCCGGTGCCGAAGGCCTCGAGTGCGCCGCCATCCTGCCCTCAGGGCTCGGCGTGGCGGTGAAGGTCGAGGACGGTGGCGGTCGAGCGGCCGCCCCCGCCTTGATCAGGGCGCTGCACCAGGTCGACGCCCTGTCCGCATCGCAGCTGAAGGAGCTATCGAACCACGCCTCGCCCGAGGTCTCGGGGGGTGGCAAGCGCGTCGGCGCGCTCGAGGTCGTCTTCGACCTGCGGTCGGCCGGCCAGAGGACGAGCCAGAGGACGGGCAAGAAGTCGGCATCCCGAACGCGCCGCCGCGCGTAACATCGCTGGATGTCTTCCCCACGCGTCGCCGTCCTCTCGGTGCACACGTCGCCGATGGATCAACCCGGTTCGGGTGATTCCGGCGGGATGAACGTCTACATCCGCGCCGTCGCCGAGCGTCTGGCGGAACGCGGCGTGGAGGTCGACCTTTTCACGCGATGCCGCGGCGCCGACGGTCCCGAGGTCCTGGAGATCGCTGCGGGCGTGCGGGTGGTGAGCGTGAAGGCCGGGCCGTGTACCCCAGTGCCCAAGTCGGATCTGCCCCGATTCCTTCCGGAGTTCCTGGGGGGCGTGCTCCGCCGGGCGAGCGTCGACGGACGCGGTTACGACATCCTGCACAGCCACTACTGGCTCTCGGGCTGGGTGGGCAGCTCCGCGAAAGACATCTGGGGCGTGCCGCTCGTCGCGTCGTTCCACACGCTGGGCAAGGTGAAGAACTACTCCCTCGCCCGCGGTGAGCCACCGGAGCCGTCCTCTCGTCTGCTGGGTGAGGAGCGCGTGATCGCCGACGCAGACCGGATCCTCGCCCCGACGCCGGCGGAGGCGGCGCAACTGGTCGGGCTGTACCGCGCCAACCCGGAGCACATCCGCATCGTTCCTCCCGGCGTGGACCACACGATCTTCTTCCCTCGCGAGCGGCACGCGGCACGTGAGCGGCTGCACCTCACCGGACTTCGGCTGGCGCTCTACGTCGGCCGCCTGCAACCCCACAAGGGTCCCGACGTCGCCGTCCGAACGTTGGCCGAAGCGGTCGCCCGCGACCCCGACGTGACCCGTGACCTGATGCTCGCGATCGTGGGAGGTCCAAGCGGCACCGGACAGGGTGCCGAGGTCGCCCACCTGATGGAGCTCGCCGCGGCTCTCGGCGTCAGCGAGCGCGTCATGCTCTTCCCCCCGCTGCCGCAAGCACGGTTGGCGGACGTCTACGCGGCGGCCGACGTCGTGCTCGTTCCTTCACGGTCGGAGTCCTTCGGGCTGGTCGCGCTCGAGGCGCAAGCTTGCGGTACGCCCGTGGTCGCCGCGGCCGTCGGCGGTCTGCGGTTCGTCGTGCAGGACGGACAGACGGGTTTCCTGGTCGAGGGGCACGATCCCGCCGATCACGCCGATCGGATGCTGCAGATCCTTCGCGATCCGGCGTTCGCGGCGGAGATGGGGACGACGGCCGCCCGCGAGGCCCTCCGGTTCACGTGGGAAGCAACGGCGTCCGAGCTCGCCGGCATCTACCGCGAGCTGGTGGCGGGACGCGCGCACCGCCCGTGAGCAGCACGAACCTCGACGTTCACGAGTTGTCTGTCGATTTGTCACTCTTTCGTACAGGTCTCTGACCTGCAGATATACGCTCTGACCTGCGGAAACATCAGGTTGACCGCGGTCGGAGCGGCCGATACATTTCGCCTCGCTCCAAGCAGTCGAAGCAACCGACGCGAAGGAACCGGACGGGGCACCGAGGAAGCCGCAAGGCGGAACCGGGGCTCCAGACTCGGGAAGGCCGCAAGGCGCAGCGAGTCGGTCGGGAAGGCCGCAAGGCCGGAACGGCGGCCCAGGTCGCGGACGAACCCGCAAGGGGGAGTCGGACAGGGGCCCCGCCGCCGGACGAACCGCAAGGGGAGTCCACGGCGGCGGACCGTCGGGAGAGCCGCAAGGCGATCCTGCGGGGTCCGGAGGTCCGCGCGACGGGCGCCGAGGTTGCTTGGAGCAACTAGAGCCCGAGGGGCTGACGGTGGCTGGGAGCTTCGGTTCCCGGCGAGCCGGAGGTCTCTCGGGTTCTTCTTTTCCGTTACTGTCGCGGCTGCCATGGGGTCTTCCCGCATCCAGCGTGCCGCCGACGCCGAGGCGCGTCGCGAGCGGATCATCGAGGCGGCGATGCGCCGCTTCGCGGAGCACGGCTACCGCGGCGGCCACGTCGAGGACATCGCGAACGAGGTCGGCGTGGCTAAGGGCACGGTCTTCCTCGACTTCACCAGCAAGGAAGGGTTGTTCCTCGCCGCTTACCGGCGGGCCGTGTCGAGTTTGCCCGCGTGGTTGGACGCGCCCGAGGACGTGGTGGAGACCGGGTTCTGGGCCATCTTGGATTGGTGGCTGGAGCGGACCGAGGAGCTCGGCCTCAAGGACTGGGTCGCCAACCGCGTCGCCATGATCGGCCGCTACGACGCCGGGCTGGGCTTGCGTCGGCCGATCGATCGATTCATGCGGAGCGAGGACCCCTACGGCACCTTGGAGTTCGTGGAGTTCGGTGTGCGCCGCGGAGAGGTTCGAAGCGATGTCGACGTCGAGATGCTCGCCTCCATGCTCGATTGGGTCGCCGAACGGTTCCAGGACGCGCTCGTCTCCGAAGACCTCGATCCCGGATTGATCCACCGCACGCCCGAGCGTCGTTCGATGCGGATCCGCGAATTCGTCGAGGTGCTCCGCGGCGGTATCGAAGAGCGCCACGAGGGCTGAGGGTGGTTTCACCCCCGCGACGCTCGCACGCATCTGCGAACATGTGACTCTCGTATCGAACATCGTGAGAGGCGCGCGGTAGACGCGCTGATCGATAGCGCGCGATGGACGCGCGGCAGGAGACAGACATGACGGATCGCAAGGTGGCATTCCTGGGGGGTGGCCAGATGGGCGAGGCGCTCATCTCGGGCCTGATCCGCTCGGGTGGCCGGACGGCCGACGAGATCATGGTCACCTGTCGCCGCGAGGAACGCGCGCGCGAGCTGGCCGGCAAGTACGGCGTGGCGGCGACGCTCGAGAACGCCGAGGCCGCCCGGTGGGCACACGTCCTCGTGCTCATGACGAAGCCGCAGGACATGGAGGTTCTTCTGACGCAGATCCGCGGTGACGTCACGCCCCAGGACCTCGTCGTGAGCTTCGCCGCAGGCATCCGCACGTCGTTCGTGCACAAGCACCTCGCCGACGACGTGCCGGTGGTGCGCGTGATGTCGAACGTGCCGGTGATGGTGGACGAGGCAATGTCGGTGATCGCGGCCGGGTCACGCGCGGAGGACACGCACCTGGCGATCGCGGAAGAGCTGCTCGGCTACGTGGGCAAGGTCCTCCGGTTGAAGGAGGTCCATATGGACGCCGTGACCGCGACCTCCGGGAGCGGTCCCGCCTACTTCTTCCTGCTGGCCGAGGCGATGATCGAGGCCTGTATCCTGCTGGGACTGTCGCGCGACGTGGCGACCGAGTTGATCATCCAGACCATGCTCGGCTCCGCGAAGATGTTGCGCGACACCGGCAGGCATCCGGTGGAGCTCCGCGAGATGGTGACGTCGCCCGGCGGGACGACGATCGCGGCGATCCGCATCTTGGAGGAAGCCGGGGTACGCGCGGCGTTCCTGAACGCGATCGACGCTGCGTGCAAGCGCGGCCAGGAGCTGGCGCAGGGCGGCGATGACGATGACGCTTAAGAACATGGATGAGGAGCAGCGACATGGGTAAGGGAGACCTCGCAAAGGTCCGCGACGCCAAGGACCGTCAGCGGGAGAAGAAGGCCCGCGACAAGCGACAGGCCGCCGAACGCGGCGCGGCGCGGAAGGCCGCGAAGAAGAAGTAGTTCGGCCGGCCCTCAGGGCCGAGCGCGCGCCCGCGTGATCTGATCCGCGTGGGCCTCGGCATGGTCCGCATAGATCGTTAGCCAGTCCTCGACGGAGTATCGGCCCGACTCGCTGTGCGTGCCGGCGCGCGACCAATCGTCCTCGCTCAGATGTTCGAGCAGTTCGCCGGACGAGGCACGTACCGTTTCGAAGACCGAGAGCGACCTCTCGATCGGCCGGTCGTAGTGCAGCGCCCGCGCGAACTCCGCTTCGTCGTAGCCCTGCAGCCGCGCATCGTCCTGGGCGAGCAACTGGCGGAGTCGCACGTAGGAGTTGGTCTCGGAGTCGGCGAGGTGATGCACGACCATCCGCGAGGACCAATCGTCATCGGTTCGACGATCGAGCTCCTCCTCGGTTGCGCCTGCGAGGGCGTCCTTCACCGCCGACACGCCGTTGCGATACCGGTCGATCAGCAGTCGTCGCGCCGCCTGGTCCACGCCGCGATGCTAGCAGCGGCTCAGCTAGGGACGCGGAGCCAGACGGTTGCGGAGCGTGCCGATCCCCTCTGCTGCCAGTTCGATCAGCGCGCCGGGCCATAAGCGCCGGGACGGGTCGAGGTCGGCGCCGCCGAACGGGCCGAGCGCGAACGCGTCACCGCGCTCCAAGACCGCGATCCGTGACGCCTCGCTGATCAACCCGTAGAGGCTCTCCGCCGCGCCGTTCAGGTTGCCCTTCGCGATCTGATCGCCGTCGACGGTCACCTGCATGACCATGGTCTGCGGGTCGAGCTCGTCGGCGGTCACCACGCAGGGACCGATCGCGAGCGGCAGCCCTTCGGCGGTCGCGAGCGGGTCGCCGCTCGCCTCATGGGCCGACCAGTCGTTCACCAACGTGTAGCCGAAGATGTTCGGCCGGATGTCCTCCAGGGAGGTGTGCGAGGTCTGCCTGCCCAGCACCGCGGCGACCTTCGGCTCGTAGTCGAGCCATGCCGCACCCTCGGGCCACGGCACGTCCTGCTCGGGACCGACGATCCGCCGTTCGATGCCGAACGCTCGAGGAGTGAGCAACGAGGTTGGGAAGAGCGGCGGCAGGATCCGTGCCTGCTTGACGACGTGGCTCGACGCCTCATCGCGTTCGAGGGCGGCACGGGCGGCGTCCATCACGGTTCCGCCGCTGCTCGCCACCAGGGCCTCCAAGGTGGTGGGGAAAGCCGGGTGCCCGACGACGTCGGGCAGGTCGACTACCTCACCCCCGAGGATCGCTCCCAGTCGCCGGTGCCCCCTCCGGTCATAGGTCACGAGCCTCATCAGGGAGCCGAAGCATACGCCCGCCCACCTGCGATTTCCGGGTTTCCAGTGCCGAAGTTGGCGCCCGCGACCTGGCCGAACGTGGTTGACTCTGAAGCGTCCGATCCGAGAGGACGAGGAGTGCTTCTGCGGGCGACGTCGCTCATCCTGGCTGCCACTATGGCGTCAGCGTGCACCGGTTACGGCTCAGCCACGAACGGTGGGACGCCCGGGAACGAGCCCGGTCCGGCTTTCGAGATGACCGTCGTCGGTCAGGTCGTGTGTCCGGACAGCTTCGCCGCGACGTGCGTCCGAGTGCGGGTCCTCAACTTCGGGACCGCTGGTGACGGGACCTGTCGATTGATCGCCGGCTCTACGGGCCCGCATGGTGAGTTCGAGATCGAGGGACCTCAGGTCGTCCTGAACGGCGTCGCCTCTGGGTCGACGGTGATGAAGACGGTTCCGTGGACGAAAGCGCTCCCCACGGATCCGAACTTCTACTTCGGCAGCACCTGCAGTCCGGGTCTTCGATCCTGAGAGCAGACCGATCGGCGGTCACCCGCGGATGGGCGATGGATGGGGCGCTCGGCTACGCTACCGGCCGCACGACCAGCGGGTTTCTCAACCGTTCAGAGGAAGGGGCGAACTCCCATGGCAGAGAAGTTCCGCGTGACCTACGCGACGATGTCGGCCGACAACGAAGAGCTCCAGGTGAAGTACGACGAGGCCGCGGAGCGGATGGAGGGCGAGCTCGGCAAGGAGTACCCCATCGTCGTGAACGGTGAGGAGCGCTGGACCGACGAGAAGTACGAAGAGCCCTCGCCGATCGACAGCGACATCATCATCGGGCGGTTCTCGCAGGCGACACCGAAGGACGTCGACGACGCCGTCGCGGCCGCGAAGGGGTTCCAGCTCGAGTGGGATCGGATGGGGTGGCAGAAGCGCGTCGACATCATGCGCAACGTCGCCGACATCATGGAGGAGCGCCTGTTCGATCTAGCCGCCCTGATGGCATACGAGGTCGGGAAGAGCCGCCTCGAGGCGCTCGGCGATGTGCAGGAGACGGCCGAGCTCATCCGCTGGAACGCCGACGAGATGGAGCGGCACGATGGTTTCCGCACCCCGATGAGCGGCATGGGAGCGGCGGGCGACTACTACGACGTGCTTCGTCCCTACGGCGTATGGGCCGTGATCAGTCCATTCAACTTCCCGATGGCGCTCTCGGGCGGGCCGTCGTCGGGCGCGCTCGTTGCCGGCAACGCCGTGGTGTTGAAGCCCTCGAACCAAGGCGCGCTGCTCGGCTACAAGCTGTACGAGTGTTACCGCGACGGCGGTGTGCCGCCCGGCGCGTTCCACCTAGTGATCGGCCGGGGCGTGCTGGCCGGCGATCATCTCTGGAAGCACCCCGACGTGGGCGGCATCACGTTCACCGGCTCATATCCGGTGGGCATGGACATCTACAAGCACTTCACGACCGAGATCCCGAAGCCGGTCATCTGCGAGATGGGCGGCAAGAACCCGGCGATCGTCACGAAGAACGCCGACCTGGACAAGGCGACCGACGGCGTGCTGCGGTCAGCGTTCGGGTTCGGCGGGCAGAAGTGCTCGGCCTGCTCGCGCGTCTTCGTGCAGCGCGATGTCTACGACGACTTCCTCGGTTTGCTCAAGATCAAGACCGAGGCTTTGAAGGTCGGGAACCCGCTCGAGCGCGACGTCTACCTGGGACCGATCATCAACGAGCCGGCGATGGATACGTTCGAGGAAGCTTCCGAGGAGGCGCGCAAGAACGGCACCATCGTGACCGGCGGCCATCGACTCACCGAGGGCGACTTCGCGCGCGGCTTGTTCGTGGAGCCGACGGTGGTGGAGGTTCCCGACGACAACTGGATCTGGAAGCGCGAGCTCTTCGTGCCCTTCGTCGTGGTCGGAGCGTTCGACGAGTTGGGCGAGGCGATCGAGAAGTCGAACGACACCGAGTACGGGCTCACGGCCGGGTTCTTCAGTGAGGACCAGGCCGAGATCGACGAATGGCTGGACCGGATCCAGGCGGGGGTCGTCTACGTGAACCGCCGGGCGGGCGCGACGACCGGCGCGTGGCCGGGCGTGCAGCCGTTCGGCGGATGGAAGGGCTCGGGGACGACCGGGAAGTCCGGCGGCGGCCCGTACTACGTGACCCTCTACCTGCGGGAGCAATCGCGGACGGTGATCGAGGAGTGAGCCTGGAGGACATGGAGATCGACGGGCTGGCGAACGCGCCGGCGCCGCACCTGATCACCGAGCTGCCCGGCCCGAACGCGCAAGAGGTGCTCGAGCGTGACGCCCGTGTGACCAGCCCGTCACTTCCGCGCGCGTACCCGTTCGTGCCCAAGCGCGGCGCCGGATCGGTGGTCGAGGACGTCGACGGCAACATCTTCCTGGATCTGAACGCCGGGATCGCCGTCACGTCGACCGGGCACTGTCACCCGAAGGTGGTCGAGGCGATCCAACGGCAAGCGGCCGAGCTCATCCACTACTCCGCGAGCGACTTCTTCCTGCCGATCTACTCCGAAGTCGCGGAGCGCTTGGACGAGATCGCCCCGATGTCCGAGCCCGTCCGCTCGTTCCTGACGAACTCCGGGACCGAGGCCGTTGAGGCGGGCATGAAGCTCGCGCGGTGGGCGACGGGCCGTCAGTACATCCTCGGCTTCTACGGTTCGTTCCACGGCCGCTCGTACGGGAGCGTTTCGCTCACTGCGTCGAAAGCGACGTACCGTGCCGGGTTCGGACCGCTGCTTCCGGGCATGCTGCACGCGTACTACGGCGACGGCCGCGACATGCAGATGGCGCCGGGTTCAGCCAAGGACGGCTTCCCCACGATCGACTACATCGAGCACTTCCTCTTCAAGAAGATGGTGTCCGCACGCGAGGTCGCGGCGATCGTCGTCGAGCCGGTGCTCGGAGAGGGCGGATACATCGTCCCGCCAGACGGCTGGCTCCAGGCGCTGCTCGATCTCTGCGACCGCCACGGCATCTATCTGGTCTGCGACGAGGTCCAGTCGGGCATGGGCCGCACCGGCAAGATGTGGGCCGTGGAGCACTTCGGCGTCGAGCCCGACATCCTGCTCGCGGGCAAGGGCATCGCGAGCGGGATGCCACTCGGCGCCATGATCGCCAAGGACTCGAAGATGACCTGGACCATCGGCACGCATGGCTCGACCTACGGCGGGAACCCGGTGTCGTGTGCCGCGGCGCTCGCCACGATGGACGTGATCGCGCAGGAGCACCTGCTCGAGAACGCCGACAAGGTGGGCGGCGTCATGTTGAACGGGCTCCGTGACCTCCAGGAGCGGCACCGGAGCATCCGCGAGGTGCGCGGGCTCGCTCTGATGATCGGTATCGAGTTCCCAGATCACGACTTCGCGGCGGCGGTTGAGCACCGGGCCTTCGAGAAAGGTCTGCTGGCGCTCGGCTGCGGCGACGACGCGATCCGCATGGCGCCGCCGCTCGTGTTCCGCGAGGACCAGGCGCGCACCGCGCTCGACCTGTTCGAGGAGACGGTGGCCGACGTCGAGAACGCCGGCTCGTAGGCTCGACATGACGTTGTCCGTCGACACGCTGACGATCGACTGCCACGACCCGAAGCTGCTCGCCGACTTCTGGTGCGCCGCGCTCCGCTATCGGTTGGACGAGATCGACGAGGAGGGCGCCGTCGTCAAGCCGGCCGACGGGCCTGGTTGGACGATGCTCTTCCTCATCGTTCCCGACGAGAAGACCGTGAAGAACCGCCTCCATCTGGACGTACGCCCGAGCGGCGCGATGGCCACCGAGGTGGCGCGGCTGGAGGAGATCGGCGCCAGCGCGATCACCCGGGTCGACGAGGGCGGCAGCTTCTGGACCGTGATGGGCGATCCCGAAGGCAACGAGTTCTGCGTCCTGCGCGGCCCCGAGGACGGATGGGTTGATGCCCCATGACGCTGTCCGTGGACGCACTGGTGATCGATTCTCACGACCCGAAGCTGCTCGCGGACTTCTGGTGCACAGCTCTCGGCTATCGGCTGGATGAGATCGACGAGGAGGACGCCATCGTCAAGCCTGCCGCCGAGCCGGGGTGGACGATGCTCTTCCAGACCGTTCCCGAAGACAAGATCGTGAAGAACCGCCTCCATCTGGACGTGCGCCCGAGCGGTGCGATGGCTGCCGAGGTCGCGCGGATGGAGCAGCTCGGCGCCACCGCGATCACCCGGGTGGACGAGGGCGTCAGCTCCTGGACCGTGATGGGCGATCCCGAGGGCAACGAGTTCTGCGTGTTGCGCGGCCCCGAGGACGGATGGTCGGGTGAGCTCTGACAAGGTCGCGACCATGCACGATGCCGTGGAGGCGTTGGTGCGGGACGGCGACACCGTGGCGATCGAGGGGTTCACGCACCTGATCTGCTTCGCAGCGGGACACGAGATCATCCGGCAGCGCCGTCGCGACCTCACGCTCTGCCGTCTGACCCCCGACGTGGTCTACGACCAGATGATCGGTGCGGGCGTCGCGTCCAAGCTCGTGTTCTCGTGGCTCGGCAACCCCGGCGTCGGCTCGCTCCACGCGATCCGGCGGCGGATCGAGCACGCCGACCCCGCGCCGCTCGACATCGAGGAGTACTCGCACTTCGGCATGGTCTGCCGCTACGTCGCGGGCGCGTCGAACCTGCCCTTCTTCCCCATCCGCAGTTACTACGAGTCCGACATCCCGAAGGTGAACCCGAACATCAAGTCGATGGTCTCGCCCTACGAGGACGCGACCGAGGTCCATGTCGTTCCGCCGCTCCGACCCGATGTGTCTATCGTGCACGCGCAACGCGCGGACGCGAGCGGTGACGCGCAGATCTGGGGGCTGCTGGGCTGCCAGAAGGAGGCCGCGTTCGCCGCGAAGCGCGTGATCGTCGTCTGCGAAGAATTGGTCGAGGAGTCGGTGATCCGCACCGACCCCAACCGCACCGTGATCCCTGGGGTGATCGTCGACGCCGTCGTTGAGGAGCCGTTCGCCTGTCACCCGTCTTTCACGCAGGGGTACTACGACCGCGACAACGCGTTCTACCTGAAGTGGGACGAGATCGCGCGAGACGCGGCGTCGCTCGAGGCCTGGCTGAACGAATGGGTCTACGGTCTGTCGGATCACGCTGATTACGTCGAGAAGATGGGCGTGCAACTCTGGGATTCGCTCCGGCCCCAGCCCGCGCTCTCCGGTGAGGTCGACTACGGCAGGTACGCGTGAGCGACGTCTCCGCCGACCTCGGTTACTCGAAGTCCGAGATCATGATCGCCGCGAGCGCGCGGCAGTTGAACCGAGTCACGAACTGCTTCGTCGGAGTCGGCCTGCCGAACATCGTCTGCAACCTCGCTCAACGGACGATCTCGTCGGACCTCCAGCTCGTGTATGAATCCGGCGTGTTCGGCGCGCGGCCCGAGCGCCTGCCGCTGTCGATCGGCGACCCCACGCTCGTCACCGGGGCGACGGCAGTGACGTCGATGTTCGAACTGTTCGCCTACTACCTGCAGGCGGGCCTGATCGACGTGGCGTTCCTCGGCGCCGCGCAGATCGATCGCTACGGGAACATCAACACGACGGTGATCGGCGACTACTCGAAGCCGAAGGTGCGGCTGCCGGGTTCCGGCGGGGCGTGCGAGATCGCGATCAACGCTCGCCAGGTGATGGTGATCATGCGGCAGGGGACGCGCTCGTTCGTGGACACGATCGACTTCCGGACGTCGCCCGGACATTCCGGCGATCCCGCGCACGACGCCGCACGTGGCTGGTGGGGAAGCGGTCCGACGAGCGTCGTGACCGATCTCGGCACCTACGTCTTCGACGAGGCGACCGGCGAGATGACCCTGGCGACGCTTCACCCCGGCGTTACGTTGGAGCAGGTTCGGGAGAGCATGGGCTGGGAACCGCGGGTCACGGACGATCTTGGTGAGACCCCTGCTCCGTCCACCGAGGAGCTCCGTTTGATCCGCGAAGAGCTCGACCCGCTCGGCGTCTACACCAAGTAGCTCCGAGCGGTACCGTGACAGCCATGTCGAAGGGCGGCGTGAGCCCGGGACCCATGGATGGTCGTGAGACCACGTGAGTCACGTGTTCCCGCGGGTGTTCAACCGATCGCTGGCGACGGCGGTCTCGGCCGAAGGCGCGTGGATCGTCGACGCCGATGGGAAGCCCTATCTGGACGGGTCCGGCGGAGCGATCGTGTCGAACATCGGACATGGGGACCACGAGTTGATCGAGGCGGCGGTCACCCAACTCCACAAGACGCAATACGTACACGGCACGATGTTCACGACCGAGGCGCTCGAGGCCTACGCCGACGAGCTTGCGCCGCTCCTGCCGATGGATGACGCGCGGATCTATCCCGTATCCGGGGGGAGCGAGGCGATCGAGACCGCGATCAAGATGGCACGCGCGTATCACCTGGCTCGTGGCGACGACGCACGCACGGCGATCATCGCGCGGCGGAGCTCGTACCACGGCAACACGCTCGGCGCGTTGGACGTGAGCGGCAAGGAGCCGATCCGCAAGCCCTACACCGCCTGGCTCGGCCGGTTCCTGCATGCTCCGGCCGCCTACGAGTACCGGTGCGGGAACCCGCAGCATCCGGACGGGTGTGGCGCCTGGCATGCCAACGAGCTCGAACGGATGATCTCACTCGCCGGCGCAGAGAGCGTTGCCGCGTTCGTGGCCGAACCGGTCGGCGGCGCTACGCTCGCGGGCGCGGTTCCCCCGGACGATTACTGGCCCGCGATCGTCGAGGTGTGCCGGCGTCACGGCATCCTCGTGATCGCCGATGAGGTGATGACCGGGTTCGGCCGTACGGGTCGCTGGTTCGGGGTGGATCACTGGGACGTCCGTCCCGACATCCTCACGGCGGGCAAGGGGACCACCAGCGGCTACGTGCCCTTCGGGTTCGCGGCCGCGAGCGGGCAGGTGTTGGACACCGTCGCATCCGGTGGCTTCGTCCACGGGTTCACCTGGTCGCACAACGCGCTCGGGGCGGCGGTCGGTCGCGCCGTGTTGCGACGCCTCGTCGCAGGGGGGCTGATCGACCGGAGCGCGGAGCTCGGCGAGCGGATCCGCAAAGAGCTCGAGGTGGCTCTCGAAGGCTGTCCGATCGTCGGCGACGTCCGAGGGATCGGCATGTTGATCGGCGTAGAGCTCGTTCGCGACCGCGAGACCAAGGACCCCTTCTCGCGTGCGGAACAGGTGACGGAGCGCATCGTGGGCGCGGCGCGCGAGGCCGGGCTCCTGATCTACTCGAGCACGGGGCACGTGGACGGCACGAACGGCGACCTGGTAATGCTCGGGCCGCCGTTCTGCTTGACCGACGTCGACGCTTCGTTGCTGGTCGAGATGACCGCCTCCGCGATCCGCTCGGCGTCGTGAGCGAGCACGTCGGGCTCGTCCTGTGTCCAGAAGCGACGATCTACGACCACGGACCCGAGCACCCGTTGCGTCCGGAACGCGTCTCCCTGACCTGGGATCTGATCCACGCGCTGGGGCTGGACGAGCTCCCGAACGTCGAACGGCTCCGGAGCGAAGCGCCTGCCGATGACGACACGATCGAGCTCGTCCACACGCCGGCGTTCGTCGATGCCACGCGCCGAGCGGGACGCGGCGAGGAGGGAGACTGGAGCCGCTTCGGGTACGGCCCCGGTGACAATCCGGTCTTCGACCGGATGCACGAGGCCGGAGCGCTCGTCGTGGGAGCTAGCGTCGCTGCGGCACAAGCCGTCTGGTCCGGAGACGTGGAGCACGCGTTCAACGCGTCAGGGGGCCTGCATCACGCGATGCCGGAGCGCGCAGCGGGCTTCTGCATCTACGACGACCCCGCGGTGGCGATCGCATGGTTGCTGCAGGCGGGTGCCGAGCGGGTCGCCTACGTCGATGTCGACGTTCATCATGGCGACGGTCCGCAGTTCATCTTCTACGGCGATGCTCGCGTCCTCACCATCTCGATCCACGAGTACGCGCCGTGGTTCTTCCCCGGGACGGGCGATCTGACCGAACGCGGCGGGCCGGGCGCGGAGGGGAGCGCGGTGAACGTGCCGCTGCCGCCGTTCACCGGCGACGACGCGTGGCTGGAGGCGTTCCGCTCCGTCATCCCGCCGCTGGTGCGACGCTTCCAGCCCGACGTCCTGGTGACGCAGCTGGGGTGCGACACGCACGCCACCGATCCGCTCGCGCAGATGCAGCTGACGACTCGCGCCTACCGCGAGACGGCGCAGGAGCTCCACACGCTGGCGCACGAAGCGGCCGAGGGCCGGTGGGTGGCGACCGGCGGCGGGGGATACCAGTGGGCGCGCGTGGTTCCGCGCGCGTGGACGCTGGCGTTCGCCGAGATGGCCGATGCGCAACTCACCGACGAGCTCCCCGAGAGCTGGATCGAGGATGCGGAGTGGCAGGTGCGCGGCGAGGTCCCGGCGACGTTCTCGGAGCCATCGCTGGGATCCGGTGACGGGGACGACGCGGCACGAGCGATCGCGGTAGCGGTCCGCGCGCTCGTGGGACTGGATGGCGGGCGGTGACGTCGCGCACCAAGCTGGTCTGCACGCTGGGTCCGGCGACGAACACCCCCAAGTTCATCCGCGGGCTGGTGACGGCGGGCGCCACCATCTTCCGCATCAACTTCTCGCACGGGGCGCCCGACGACCACGCGCGCGCGGTCGAGCTGGTTCGGGCAGTGGAAGCAGAGGTGGGCACCGCGATCGCGGTCATGGCGGATCTCCCCGGTCCGAAGGTTCGCCTGGGCGTGCTGGATCCCGATCCGCTGAAGTTCGTTCCGGGGCAGGCGTTCGCGTTGCATCCCGGCGGCGCCGGGGACAAGGGCGGCGCGAGCACCACGTATCCGGGGCTCGCGACCGACCTACGCGTGGGAGATCGCGTGTTGCTCGCCGACGGCGCCGTCGAGCTCGGCGTGACGGCGCTCGAAGGAACGATGGTGCGAACGGAATGCATCCGAGGCGGCTCCGCTCGTTCCGGTCAGGGGGTGAACGTGCCGGCCGAGCGACTCGGTCTCCCGGCCGTTACCGATCGCGATCGCGAGGGCCTCGCGCGCGCGCTCGAGCTGGGCGTCGATCTGGTGGCGCAGTCGTTCGTTCGCGGACCGGAAGACGTGGTGGAGCTGCGGTCCCTGATGGGAGATCGCGCCGTTCCGATCGTCGCGAAGATCGAGACGAAGCCCGCCGTCGAGTCGATCGAACAGATCCTCGACGTCACCGATGCGTTGATGGTCGCTCGCGGAGACCTCGGGGTCGAGCTTCCGATGGAGGAGATCCCTTTGCTGCAGAAGGATCTGCTGCGCGCAGCCAGGGCGGCGGGACGACCGGTGATCGTCGCGACGCAGATGCTCGAGTCGATGATCCGCTCTCCGCGTCCGACGCGCGCCGAGGCTACCGATGTCGCGAACGCCGTCCTGGACGGCGCGGACGGCATCATGCTCTCCGGGGAGACCGCGATCGGCCGGTACCCGTTCGAGGCCGCGGCGGCGGCCTCGAAGATCGCCGCCGCCGTGGAGTCGCGCGGCGCGGAGTACCGCGC
>JBOGVK010000207.1:0-4442 GCA_050692375.1 Actinomycetota bacterium | reverse complement strand
CACCGAGGATCCGCGGGTGATCGTCTACGGCCAGGACGTCGGCTGGCTCGGCGGCGTCTTCCGGGTCACCGATGGGCTGCAAAGGGACTTCGGCGTGCAGCGCGTGTTCGACACGCCGATCGCGGAGGCCGCGATGGTGGGTGCCGCGGTCGGTCTGGCGCTCGCCGGATGGAAGGCCGTCGTCGAGATCCAGTTCGACGGGTTCAGCTACCCGGCGCTCGATCAGGTGATCAGCCATGTGGCGAAGTACCGCGAGCGCACGCGAGGCCGCGTGGACATGCCCATCACGATCCGCATCCCGTCGTTCGGCGGGATCCGCGGAAAGGAGCATCACGGCGAGAGCCCCGAGACCTACTACGTGCACACCGCCGGACTCAAGGTGGTCGTTCCGTCGACCGCCCTCGACGCTTACCGGCTGCTGCGGCTCGCGATCGCCGATCCCGACCCGGTGATCGTGCTCGAACCGAAGTCACGCTACTGGTCGAAGGAGACCGGCGAGCTGCCGATGGACGGACCCGGGATCGGCGAGGGTCGGATCCTGCGCGATGGCGACGCCTGCACGGTGATCACCTATGGCGCGATGGTATCGCGGTGTCTCGATGCGGCGGACGCGTTGTCGAGCGAAGGGCTCGAGGCGCGCATCGTGGATCTTCGATCGCTCTCGCCGCTCGACCTTCCGCTCATCGGCCGGTGCGTGCGCGAGACCGGTCGCGCGGTCGTCGTGCACGAAGCCCCTCTCACGTTGGGGATGGGCGCCGAGATCGCCGCTCGCGTGATGGAGGAAGCGTTCGATCACTTGGAGGCGCCGGTCGCGCGCGTCACGGGCTGGGACGTTCCCTATCCGCCGGCGTCGCTCGAACAGCACTACCTCCCGAGCGCCGAGCGGATCGTCGATGCCGTGCGACGGACGGTGAAGTTCTGATGGCCGATCGGGTGTTCGCGATGCCGGATCTGGGGGAAGGCCTTGAGGAGGGCGAGATCGTCGCCTGGCTGGTCAACGTGGGCGACGACGTGGCGTTGAACCAACCGCTGGTGGAGGTCGAGACGGCGAAGGCGACCGTCGAGATTCCCTCTCCATACGTGGGGCGCGTCGTGACGTTGCATGGTGCCGTAGGCGACGCGATCCCGGTTGGCACAGCGTTGATCACCATCTCGGTGGCGATCTCGGTGGAGGACGGCCGACCTCCCGCGGCGAAGGTGGCGGCAACCCCGACAGTCCGCAAGCTCGCCAAGCAGATGGGTGTGGATCTGTCGACCGTCGCCGGCACAGGCCCGGATGGTCGGATCACTTCGAAAGACGTCACCCTCGCGGCAGGAGGCGAGGTTGTCACCATCCCCTCCGGCGACGTCGAGGTCGCGACACTCATCCCGATCACCCCCGTTAGGAGCGAGATCGCCAAGAGGCTCACCGAGGTCGCAGCCATCCCGCAGGTCACGACGTTCCGCACGCTCGACTGCTCGGTGCTTGAGCGCTTCCGGCTCGAGCTCGAGGTCTCTCCCCTGCCCGTGTTCGTGTCGGCCTTAGCGAGGGTGTGCAGGGATCACCCATTGCTGAACGCCTCGTGGACCGCGGACGGCATCCAGGCCTTCCATTCCGTGCACGTCGGGATCGCTGCGGATACGAAACGTGGGCTGATGGTGCCGGTGCTGAGGGGCGCCAACGAGCTGGGGATCGATGCCATCTCGCAAGAGATCCGGCGCCTGGCGGAGGCTGCCCGCGGCGGCCACCTCCAGCCGAACGATCTACGCGGCGCGACCATCGGCGTGAGCAACACGGGAAGCTACGGGTCGGAGGCGGGGACGCCGTTGCTCAACCCGGGAAACGCCGTCACGGTCGCGCTCGGCGTGATCGCGCCGCGCGCGCTCGTCGTGGATGGCGAGGTCGTCGCCCGGCCCGCGTGCACGCTGTCGATGACGTTCGACCATCGCGTGCTGGACGGCGCGGCCGTGGGACGCGCGCTCACCGACCTGGTGGTCCTCCTGCAAGACGCCGGGCGCCTGCGAGACTTGCCTCGATGAAGATCGTGTCCCTGCTGCCGTCGGCGACCGAGATCGTGTACGCGCTCGGCCTCGGCGACGACCTGATCGGCGTCACCGACGAATGCGACCATCCGGCCGACGCGGTAACGAAGCCCGTGGTATCACGGAGCGCGCTCCCCCAGGGCCGCCCGCTGACCTCGCGCGAGATCGACGACGCAGTCCGCAAGCGCATGGACGTCCACGAGCCGCTTTACATCCTGGACCGGGATCTCCTTCGCCGAGAGCAACCCGACGTGATCCTCACGCAGGACCTCTGCCGCGTCTGTGCGGTGCCGAGCGGCCAGGTCCAGCGCGCCCTGGATGAGTTGGGCGTCTCGGATGCGAAGGTACTGTCGCTCGACCCGCACACACTCGATGAGGTCATCGGCCTCGTGGAGATCGTCGGCGCGCTGCTCGACCGAGCCGACCGCGCGGCGGAGATCGCCACCATCCTTCGCTCGCGCGTCGCCCGCGTGAAGGAGATCGCCACACGCCTGCCGACGCTGCGCGTGTTCTGCCTGGACTGGTCCGATCCGCCGTTCGTTGCCGGCCACTGGGTGCCCGAGATGGTGGAAGCGGTCGGCGGGGTCAACCTGCTGAACACGAAGGCCGAACCGTCGAAGACGGTCACGTGGCGGCAGATGCGCGACGAGAATCCCGAGGTCATCGTGTTCATGCCTTGTGGCTACTACCTCGAGGAAGCTGAGGAAGAGGGCGCCGCGCTCTTCGAACAGCCCGACTTCGCCGACACGCCCGCCGCACGCAATGGGAACGTCTTCGCCGTCGATGCCACCTCGTTCTTCTCCCGACCGGGACCCCGAGTTGTGGACGGGCTGGAGATCATGGCCTGGGCCGTCCATCCGGAGGCCTACCCCGAGCCGCCACCAGCGTCGATCACGCGACTGCGGTGAGCGAACCCGAGGCGTCGACCCCGCCGCCCACCGAAGCGACCGGGAAACGCCGGAGCGTTCTGAGCACGAGCGCCGGAACACACCTGGGCGCGTTCACCGCGCTCGACTGGGCGCTCTTCCTGTCGATCGGTGGCATCTGGGGATCGTCGTTCCTGTTCATCGCGATCGGGCTGCATGCGTTCGAACCGGGGCTCATCACGTGGCTCCGAATCAGCCTGGGCGCGTCGGTCCTCTGGCTCGTTCCCGCGGCCCGAACGCGGTTGGCACGCGAGGATCTTCCCCGGCTCGTGGCGCAATCTGTGCTGTGGGTCGCGATCCCGTTCACACTCTTCCCGCTCGCCGAACAGCGCATCACCTCGGGCCTCACCGGACTTCTCAACGGCGCGCTGCCGATCTTCGCGGCCGCCATCGGCTCGCTGATGCTGCGACGCACCCCCGGCCGGACCCAGCTGATCGGGCTGACGCTCGGACTCCTCGGGATCGTCGCGATCGCGGCCCCCACGATCGCCGAAGGCTCGAGCGAGGCGATCGGCGTGGTGATGGGCCTGTCGGCGACCGTCTGCTACGGGGTGGCGATCAACATCGCCGCGCCGTTGACGCAGCGGTACGGTGCGCTCCCGGTGATGGCCCGCATGCTGGTGCTCGCATCGGTGTGGACGGCGCCGTTCGGGCTGCTTGGCTTGCGTGGATCCACGTTCGCGCTGCCGTCGTTGCTGTCCGTGACGTTCCTTGGGGTCATGGGAACGGGCGCCGCGTTCGTGCTGATGGGCCGCCTGGTGTCTCGGGTCGGTTCCACGCGTGCCTCGTTCGCGACGTATCTGATCCCGGTCGTCGCGCTGCTTCTGGGCGTGGTGTTCCTGAGCGAACGGATCCCGCTGCTCTCGATCGCGGGGATCGTCCTCGTGATCCTGGGCGCGCTCCTGGCTTCCCGGAAGGAGCGAGCGTGATGGACGGACTCGGCGAAACCACCGATGCGCCGATCCTGGAGTTCGACCCGGCCCCGACGGCGGTCATCGAGCCGTCGGACACAATCGAGCCCATCGACATCCCTCCGCATGCCGTTCTCTGCTTCTTCCAAGACGTGATCGAGCAGGTGATCTCCGAGCACGACGGCCGCGCGATCGATCACGTCGTGTCCGAGATCGGCCGGAACCCGATCTACGAGCTTGCTTACGGCGGAAGGCGATTGGCGCTCGTCCACCCAGGGGTCGGCGCGCCGCTCGCGGCAGGGTTCCTGGAAGAACTGATCGCCCGGGGCTGCCGGACGTTCATCGCCTGCGGCGGCGCAGGCGTCCTGGTGGCCGACGTCGCTCTTGGTCACGTGATCGTCCCGACGGCGGCCGTCCGCGACGAAGGTACGTCGTACCACTACCTCCCCGCCGCCCGCGAGGTCGAGCCGACGCGTCAAGCCGTGGAGGCGATCGTTGCAACGCTCGAGCGGCATCACGTCCCGCATGTGACGGGCAAGACATGGACGACCGACGCGCTGTATCGCGAGACGCGAGGCAAGGT
>JBOGVK010000206.1:0-1803 GCA_050692375.1 Actinomycetota bacterium | reverse complement strand
GAGCCTGCGTGTGGTCAAGCACGTACACGCAGGCCCGTAGGATGCCGCGATCGCGCTGATCGGAACCCAGCTGGTCCAGGAACATGAGGGACCACACCGTTCCGGTGTACTTCGGCCCGTAGCCCGGGCCCGGCTCGACCCAGTATCCGTCCGGGTGCTGGGCCGCGAGCGTCGCTGCGATCGGATCCGTGCGCATGGCTGCGGCCCGGGCCCTGCGCACGATCGGAGCGTCCTCGGGCTCATCGAGCATCCAGCGCAGGGCGAGGTGCCGGACGGCAGGCGTCTCCTGCTCGAGCAACCACGGCAACGGATCGCCCTTCAGCGTGCTGCGCCAAGTCTCACGGGCACGGCGCAAACCTACTACTCACTCGCCCTGCACCTCCTCGCGCAGCGCGCCCAGGATCTCCAGCTCCGCCAGGTCACGTGGACGGCCGGCGGCTCGTTTCATCCGGATCAACGCGTCCAGCGAGGCGACGGACACGACCAGCCCGTCGAGATCGACGGCGACCGCGTCCTTCGTGAGGTCGTCGTAGCCCAATGTGCCGGCGGGGATCCCGAGACAGTCGAGATCGCCGACATCGGTAACGAACGTGAAGTGATCGCCGGCCGCGAGCGTCGTGGGATCGAGGGAGAACGGCACGTCCTCGTCCACCCCACGGAGCCTCGCGTGGATCGAGCCGAGCGCGGTCGCGAGCCGTTCCAGGTTCTCGGGGCTCCGCTCGTAGCAGATGTCGAGGTCCTGCGTGACCGACGGCGAGCCGTGGGTGGCGCCCGCCACGCCACCGATCATCACGAACCGCACGCCGTGATCGGCGAGCACCCGCAGTGCTCCAAGCGGATCGAAGGCCGTCACGCCGATACCCTCGGGGCCTGCTGGAGGCGGCCGATCGCTGCCGCCGCCTTCGCGAGATCCTCGAGCCGTTGCCGAGGAGACAGCGCCAGGCGCTCGCGGATCTGCGAACGATCCACACCTTCGCCCAATCGAACGGCGAGCTCCAGGTCGTGTCCGGAGGCATGGAGCAGTCGCAACAGGGTGTCGATCCGAGGCTCCAGCGCGCCCGTCTCGATCCGACCGACGGTGGATTGCGGCATGCCGGCTCGCGACGCCAACGCCCGTTGGGTCAGCCCGGCTCGCCGCCGGGCCGCTCTCAGGAACGTGCCTGTCTGATGCACGCTGATAGCATATCCGCTATCACTCGAAACAGGCAACCAAGGCCTCGATCAAGCCGTCGTATTTCCTTGACGATAGAGCAAGGGATATAGGAGGATGCCGACCGACAAGGAATTCGTAAAGGTCCGCAAGGAAGCGGAGCGGCAAGGGTGGCGCGTGGAACCGACCGCTGATGGCGAGATGTTCTTCTCCCCCGACGGCACCACCATGGCTGCCTGGCACACAGGCCATGCCTCGTCGGATCCGAACGCATTGAAGGCACACATCCGCAACCTGAAGAAAGGAGGATTCAGATGGCCGCCGACGAAGAGGCGGTGAAGCAGTCGGGCTTCATCGTGAGCATCGAGACGTGGGGAGACGGCGTGGAGACGATCGATAGCGATGCCCTAACAGACCTCGCTCCCATGATCGGCGAGCTCGGCGGGATGAGCGCCGCAGCCTCGGCGGGCGGACTGGCCGGCGGACCGGGCGCCACCTTCACGATCTATCCCGACTCCATGTATCCGGCTGTCGCTCCCCACCTGGTGATCGGACCGGTGGTGTCGCGCGGGGTGGAGATCTTCACGAATGCATGCGAGAAGGTGGGCGTCGCGTTCGATGGGATCGCGCACGTCGACGCGATGGAAGAGTCC